>CAYWNJ010000195.1:0-5219 GCA_964459535.1 uncultured Rhodobacterales bacterium | reverse complement strand
GCCTGATACCTCAAACCAGCCTGCCGAAATCAAAGACTTTTTCAACAGAATCGGCCTTTATTTGCAAGTCCAGCCTTCCGGCTCAAAACTCTGGCATTTTCGCTATCAGTTCATGGGAAGAGAAAAAGTTCTCTCTCTGGGCACATAGATCAGATCACCGCTGCCGAATTGCTTCACCTACTCAAACCAATTGAACGAAGCGGTCGGCGTGAAACAGCTAAAAAGTTAAGAGCAACTCTCTCAGCGGTATTCCGATTGGCCATGGTAACAATGCGAGCGTCAGCTGAGGCAGTCTAACATGCTCAGAAAAATTTCGCCTGACGGTGTCCGTCAGGCGAACAGGCTGTCGCCATCAAGAACAATTATGCCAGCACACGCTATGGCAGCAGCATCGAAAGGATTACGATCCATCACTTTCAAATAAACTTATTCATCTGGAAAGAGGCCCGGCATCCAGCGCCCGGCTAGCTTGGCGGGGAAAGCCAAATGCAATGGCGCGCGCGTGCTGGTCGACGTTAGCGCGCCACTTTCGACGAGGGCCGATGTCACACGGCGGGCAGAGCGTTCATTGACGCCAAGCAGGGTAACGACGTCGGCGCGCGCCATCTCACCCTGTAGAAGAACAGAACGCAAAACAACGTCTGATTTGGCCGGTAGCGTTCCCGCACGCATTTCTTCCTCGGCCCAGATCATTATCCGGTCACGCAGGCGGTCTGGTTTCATCAGACCTTCCATGAAAACGACTTGATCAATGCAGGTTTGCAGAAAGAAACGCGTAAAATCGGCCAGTGCGGCCTCTGACAACGTGCCGCGTCCGTCGCGATCCCCGCGTCTGGGCGCGTCGCAAGCCATCAGATGACGTTTGTACTCTATTTCATTGCGGGCGAGGCCACGAGCTACGGACCAGAGCCCCTTCGTATCAAGCGCAGAACGCAACATCGCGTAAGACATGAGCCGCGCGACGCGGCCATTCCCGTCGAGAAAGGGGTGAGCCCAAAGTAGACGATGATGGGCACAAGCAGCGGCAAGAATGGCCTCAATGCGCCCAGCCCGCGCGTAAGCTTCGTCCATGCGGGTTAGGAACCGATGCACGGCACCGGGGCTGACAGCCACATGGCGACCCACTTCGACATCATGTTCGCGGATGGCACCGGGGATAACGGGCAGCTTTTCGCCCGTTGTCGGATGCTCAACCACCAGTAAATCTGGAGGCAAGAGTTCACAAAATCGGCGGTGGAGGTCTAGGATCACGTCAGGCGCGGTAGATCGGCCATTGATGCCGCCCTCATCAATCCATTCCTGCACTGCGATATGAGCCTTGGCTTCAAGCTGTAGATCACGCTTTTCAGGATCGGCGCTATAGTCGTCATTTATCGCCCGCTCGATGTCGACGGGGTGAGTGTTATGACCTTCGATCAGATTGCTGTAATAACAGTTCATTGACCGGATCAGGCCAGCCAGAGCATCGGCGATGGAGGCGGGAAGAGACGCTCGAAACGCCGCTGATCGTGTCGCAAGGTCCAATGCCAGATCGTTCAACTCCGCCCGCTTAGTAGAGCCTTCGCTCACCATCAGCGGCTCAAACAATCCTATCGTTTCTCCATCATCTCTGAGTGTCATAGTGCCTGCACTTTGTCCGGTTTCCTGTCCGGTTCTTCCTTTCGTCTTTTCTATATATAGCAGATGTTTGAGAGAATTGGTAGTTTTGCATAGGTTTATACATTGTCCGGTTGAATGACCGCATCAGTGTCTCCCTTCCAACCGACGGATTGCACGCGTCAAGGTCCAGGGGTGTACACCATAGCGCCGTGCCACATTCTTGCGCATCTCGCCACTTTCTAAGCGTTTGAGTGCGTTGCGCACTTGTTGGTCCGAAAGCTTAGCCGGGGGCCCTAAACGTTTCCCATTTCGTTTCGCCGCTGCAAGCCCCTGTTTCGTGCGCTCAGACAGGCGGTTGCGTTCATGTTCTGCAACGGCGGCCACTAGATGATCGCGCTCAGGCAAACATTCGCGATAACTGATCAGGCGCAGCGCGCAGAGGCGCAACAGCGTAGGCGATTGGATGTTCTGCGCGCCCGGAAAGCCAAAGAGCAGCAAGACAAGCGCGAAGAACAAGATGCAAAAGCCGAAGAGGCCGTCAGCGCCTTTTCGCCAGCCAAAAGGCCTTGGTGCGGCGCCGACCAATAAGACCCAGAGATGACCGGGGCGGGCTGCATATCGCCCGCATACAGCCCGAGAAACTCCTGCTGAGCCAAAAGAGCCAAGGAATGGGCTTGTTGAAAAGCTATGAAATACAGCGACGATACGGCGCTAGACATCCAATGATACAGACCTTCGTTGGTGATTTTGTGTGCGCGTAGCGTCATCAGACGCCGCTTTTGAGCCAGTTCAACTTCAACCTGTGCGACGTTCCCAGCAGCGATAGCGATCTGAAGCGAAAGATCAGACGTCTGCATTTTCACAATCTCGGTGTCGAACTGGGCAAGTCGCTTTTCAAACTCCCAACCGCTCTTACGTCTTATATAGTAATTAGCTTTCTCAGCCATTACGGCCGCAAAATCAAATGCATTCGCAGCTTCATCCACAATCACCTTTAGCCCTTTTGGACCTTCTGCAGGTTTCTGTCCGCCATCTGCGAGTCCAAAAATGGTGGGAAAGAGCGAGGCCATAACCTGTTCAGCGCCCAGTGGTATGCTTGCGGTTTGCGCAATGAATTTAGCAGAAAGTGCTGTCAATGCCGTGATTTCACTGGGATTGAGATTTTCGTCAAGCAGATGCGAAAACCGATCGGTCCGATATTTGGCAGCGCGCAACGCTGCATCAAGCATCGCTTGGCTTTTGTCAATCTGATCTAACTGGCTTTTCAGCGTGTCTCTATTGCTTTGTGCAATCTCTGCCTCGTATTTAGCCTGCAATCCAAATATCTGTTCGGCATCGCGTTTTTCGAGCGCGCGCAATAGTTCGCCGCCAAACACAATCGCCGTACGCGTGAAGTCTTTAGCCTTTTCAATAAGGTATTCCAACTTCATTGCAGATTGATGAGACACAGATCGTGCCTTGGCTTCTTGAACAGAAGCCCCCTGCGCCACGGCAGCCACCAGATTTGCAGGATCGATTGGGGGCGCATAAAGCGGTAGCGGATCTGGTTTGCCGTCTATGGTCAAACCATGTCGCAACGTAAATTGCCGATGCTTCAGGACGGCATAAAGTTCATCCAAATGTGGGTTCTCAGGAATTCCAAAGTACCCGTCGGGGTCTTTCAATTCTTGAATTTCGGCAACCGTCTGTGTTTTAGACAGTTTCAGCACGCCACGATCAATCCTGGCATCCCCGATCAGATCCAGTGCCTCGCGATAGAACAACCCAGCGTGCTGAAGCGTTTCGCGCGTGTTTTGGCGGTACAAAGCATCGCCCCGGTTCATCAAGATCTTGATGTACAAAAGCACCGTCGCTTTTTGATACGCAATGGGCCGAAGATCCGCGAGTGCTCCGGGATCTAAGGGGTCGAGATTTGACACTTCGACCTGCATTCGATCCTTCATATCCGCGCGAAGTTCTGAGCGGTAGCCTTTTTGATGTTCCTGCAACAAGGTCGGATTATAGCGTTTCTGTAAGGTTTTGACGAACCAGTACTGGTCACCTTCCAAAGCTGGAACAATATCAAAAGACGCGCCTGAATCCTTTGAAACCAATAGAATTCCATCTTTGGTGACCCCGTAGATATCATCGCCAAATATCCGCTATTGCATAATCTTTTGGTCATTATCGGGCAGTTCGGACCAGTACCATTTGTCATCTGATTTGGCGTAATATACCGCCCCCCCCCCCCTTCCGCGGCTCCGAATACAACTTGCTGGCCGGGGATTTGAACAGCAGAGGAACACTCAAACTCTGTCTCCACCTCGTGCGTTGACCGATGAAACACCTTATTTCCTGCGCCAGCGTAGGTCCGTACACCATAATCCGCCTTTTCTGTGTCTGTTTCAAAGTCCCTGTCGATCAACAAAGCCGCGCGCCTAAATAAGAAGGATCCCGTTTTGAAGCCAATGAGAACCCAATCATTGGGCCCGTTTTGGCCGACCCCATCTGTCAGTACAGTTGACTGCGGTGTATCCTTGATTTTCTTTATAAAGCGCGAAACCTGTTCGACCCGAAAGACGCCTTTATTGCCAGCAATCAGGATTGCCTTTTTGGATCGGTCTTTCAGATCCGCTACAGTGGTGATTTGATTAATGCGATCCGACAGGACTTCTGCATTTCCGTCGTTTAGTTTTTTGGTGTCCTGCTCCTCTTTTGGGCTTTCATTTCCAAATATCAATTTTTCGTATGACCAAGGCTGAGTCAGAAACCCAAAGCAACCGTATTCATTGGTCCAATAAAGGCCCTTGTCTGTACCGATGTATACAGTGTCAGGAAACCAACCCGGGCGTAGGGTGAATATGTCAAGGTGAAGGCAGGTTACCTTTAACTTCTTTGTCGGATCGGTTTGAACACTCAGGGCTTTGCGCACGGAAAGATAATCACTCGGGTTGTTAGCCGATTTGGCCAACTTAAAGCTCAACACCCCGTTTGTTGAGCCGACAAATAGTCTGCTGTTGCTTGTTATACAGGCGTCCGTGAACGTGTCATTTTTGTCGGGCTTGCCCCAGCCATAGATCTGGGAATGGTCTAGGATCTCTACGAAATTGGGGCTCGAAGCTGCGGCCAGAAAAAGCTTGTGATCCGTCCCTACCAATTGATAGGCGCCTGCGCTCTTTCCATACGGATAGAAGGTTCGCGAGAACCGAACAGGACTGTCGCATAAGGGCGTCAGCGAATTTTTTGACCGCCATAGTGCTCGAATGATGAGCAGGGCGCGGGAGCTGAAGCCTTTTGTGCCGATCGCCAAAATCTTGGCTGACATGGATCCGGCACGCTTTACAATCATCACTTCGTCTTACTCAGCGACTGTTCGAGACGTTCTTTCTCGATCTATGCCCGGGGGATCGGTCGATGAAATTTCGATCCTGGGGCGCGAGTTGAAGATGAAGAAATCTGCAAAATTTCAGCGCATCATGACCGAGAACAACCTGCGTCCGGCGCAGCTGTTGAAGATCGGCGACATGGTTTCGGATGTGCTTTATGCCACTTGGCGTGCCCCCATCGGGTGGTCCGGTTTGATTGTTAGTGCATCGTGGGCCTTTGGTCCATTGGCAGGATGCTTTTCGGCGCAGGCGGGC
>CAYWNJ010000194.1:0-5233 GCA_964459535.1 uncultured Rhodobacterales bacterium | reverse complement strand
GTATTTCGGACATCAATAGATCTTTGATCCCACGCAACGGGCAGCGCTGCTCCTCGGAACAGCGCTATTCGAACGACCGCCAGATGCCCCATGTTTAAATTCGCTTTTTTAACTGTGTATCGGCCCCTCTCCGCACGCAAGCGCGGCCTCTCGCACCGCCTCTGAGTACGTTGGATGTGCGTGACAGGTCATCGCGATATCCTCGGCCGCCGCGCCAAACTCCATCGCGACACAGATCTCGTGAATCAAATCTCCAGCCGCCGGGCCGATGATATGCGCGCCCAAAACGCGATCCGTTTGCGCATCTGCGAGGATCTTCACAAAGCCATCTGCTGCAAAATTCGCTTTCGCCCGCCCGTTGCCCATAAAGCTGAATTTACCAACTTTGTAGGCGCGCCCCTCTGCTTTCAAAGCCTCTTCGGTCGCGCCAACATTGGCGACCTCTGGATGGGTGTAGATGACGCCCGGAATAACGCCGTAGTTAACATGGCCGTGCTTGCCCGCCACGCACTCCGCCGCTGCCATCCCTTCGTCCTCTGCCTTATGGGCGAGCATTGGGCCCGTGATGCAGTCCCCAATCGCATAAATTCCTGGTACATTCGTTTGCCAATCAGGGCCGACTTTGATGTGCCCACTCCCTTCGACCTGAATGCCAAGTGTTTCGAGCCCAAGGCCACTCGTATGGGGTTTCCGGCCCGTTGCCACGAGGGTGACTTCTGCATCCAAGATATGCGCGCTGTCATCTTTTTTCAGCGTGTAATGCACTTTGGTTTTGGTCTTTTGCGTCTCAGTCTTTTGCACCGCCGCGCCTAGGATGAATTTAAGCCCTTGCTTTTTCAGCAGTCTCAAGAATTGCTTTTGTACCTCTGCATCCATGCCGGGGGTGATAACGTCGAGGTATTCAAGCACGGTGACATCTGTCCCGAGACGTTTGTAAACGCTTCCTAATTCTAGTCCGATAACACCTGCGCCGATAATTGCCATGCTTTTGGGGATTTTTGGCAGCTCAAGCGCCCCGGTCGATGTTACGACCTGTTTTTCGTCGACATCGACGCCCCGAAGAGTGGCGGGCTCAGAGCCGGTCGCGATGATGATAGATTTGGCGGTGTGGCGTTCTTCTCCGACTGAGACCTCACCCGGAGCTGTGATACTGCCCCAGCCTTTGAGCCAATCGATTTTGTTCTTTTTAAACAGGAACTCGATACCTTTGGTATTTTGAGCAATCGTGTCCACCTTGTAGCTTTGCATTTGTGCCCAGTCGACCGACGGGGACTTACCCTTGAGGCCCATCGCTGCAAAGTTATGTTCGGCCTCGTGCAACATATGGGAAGCGTGAAGCAGAGCTTTGGAAGGGATGCAGCCTACGTTGAGGCATGTACCGCCCAAGGTCTCGCGGCCTTCGACGCAAGCGGTTTTGAGGCCGAGCTGTGCGCAGCGGATGGCACAGACATAACCGCCGGGCCCAGAGCCAATCACAATAACGTCGTAAGATGCCATATTTTTGGTCCTTTCTTTGGTGTCGGACCGGGGCTCTGCCCCGGACCCCGGGATATTTTGAGCAAGAGGAAGATTAGAAGAGCACAGCAATAAGCATGAGGGTGGTTGCGATAAAACCTATGAACCAGATGATGCTGCGCCAGGGTACCCATCCAAACGCGTAGGCAGGAATATAGATGATGCGGGCGGCAAGGTAGATCCAGGCGCATATTTCCGTGAAGAGGGTTGATTTGTTTGAGATGGCGAGGGTCACGCAAGCGATTGTAAAGAGTATGAGCGCTTCGAAGTGGTTATCCATGGCCCGGATCAGGCGCGCTGTGCGGCGACTCGTTTGCTGCGCGAGCGGTGTCTCATCGCGTGGGGAAAGCGTGCGTCTGGGGCCAAGTTCAAGATTGGCAGGGATCGCCATGAGGGCGAATTGAAGCACTTGCAAGAGAGCGGCTAGGATCAGAATAGTGATTTCGGTCGACATCATCAGCTTCAGAGACTTTTTATCAAACCGAAGATCTTCTTGGCGCGGTCAAAACCAAATCTTTGCGGGTTATCCATGCGCTACACCACTCACAAATCCATCAGCAAACGCCGAGGATCCTCAAGCGCCTCTTTGACCCGAACAAGGAATGTCACAGCGCCTTTGCCATCGACGATGCGGTGATCGTAGCTGAGTGCAAGATACATCATGGGGCGGATCGTGATTTGCCCGTCTACAACCATCGGACGGTCTTGGATCTTATGCATCCCGAGGATGCCCGATTGCGGAGGGTTGAGGATGGGTGAGCTCATGAGCGAACCGTAGACCCCACCATTGGAGATGGTAAACGTCCCGCCCTGCATCTCCGCCATGCTAAGCTTGCCATCACGGGCGCGCGCGCCTTTCTCGGCGATAGCCTTCTCTATCGCGGCAAAGCTCATCGCATCGGCGTCTCGGATCACTGGCACTACAAGGCCAGTGGGCGTACCTGTCGCAATCCCCATATGGACGAAGTTCTTATAGACGACGTCCGTACCGTCAATCTCAGCATTAACCTCCGGGATTTCCTTGAGCGCATGGCAGCAAGCCTTGGTGAAAAACGACATGAAGCCCAGTCGGGCGCCGTGTTTTTTCTCGAAGAGATCTTTGTATTCTTTGCGCAAAGCCATCACTGCGCTCATGTCGACCTCGTTATATGTGGTCAGCATGGCCGCGGTGTTCTGTGCCTCTTTTAAACGGCGTGCGATTGTCTGACGCAATCGGGTCATCTTTACCCGCTCCTCCCGAGAGACATCATCTGCTGATACCGGGGCACGCGGGGCGGGCACGCTCGCCGAAGGCGGCGGGGCCGCCGTCGCGGCAAGAGCGCGGGCCACATCGTCCTTCATAACGCGTCCATCGCGTCCCGTGCCAACGACCTGATCTGGCGCAAGCCCTGCCTCTGCCATAGCTTTCTTGGCACTCGGCGCGTTCTCGATATCTCGACCTGACGAAGCCGAATCAGGCGAAGCGTCGGCCGTCACGGCCAAGGTCGCTGCCTTGGACTCCGAAGAGATAACACCGAGTTTGGCTGACGCATCAACCGTTGCGCCTTCAGGGGCGGTAATCTCTGCTAAGATACCGGCGGCTGGGGCGGGCACCTCAACCGAAACTTTATCCGTTTCAAGCTCACACAGCATTTCATCCTGCGCGACGGCATCACCGACGGCTTTGAACCAGGTGCTTACCGTCGCTTCGGTGACGCTTTCACCCAAAGTTGGGACCATCACATCCACACTTTGGCCGCTCGCCTGGCGCGCGGGCGCCGCGGTAGCCGTAGCTTCGCCCGCCTCAGTGATTGTGGCAAGCAAGGCATCCACGCCCACCGTTTCCCCTTCGGCCGCAACAATTTCAGTGAGCTGCCCCGCAATCGGGCTTGGAACTTCGACCGTAACCTTGTCGGTCTCAAGCTCGCAGAGCATCTCATCAACCCCAACCGTATCACCCGGCTTTTTAAACCAAGTGGCAACAGTCGCTTCGGTTACAGACTCGCCCAAGGTGGGCACACGGACTTCGGTCGTCATTTTGCGTCTCCTTCGACACCCAGCGCCTCGTTCACGAGGGCGGCTTGTTGGGCCTTATGTTGGCTCGCCAGACCCGTCGCGGGTGAGGCACTGGTGGCGCGCCCCGCATAGATGGGCCGCGTGTATTTCGCCTTAATCTTCCCAAGCACCCATTCAATATTGGGCTCAATAAATCCCCAAGCGCCCTGGTTTTTTGGCTCTTCCTGACACCAAACCATTTCCGCCTCAGAGAACCGCTCAAGCTCTTTAACCAAGCTGATCGCAGGGAAAGGGTAAAACTGTTCAATCCGCAGCAGATACACATCCGTCAGCCCGCGCGCATCGCGCTCCTCAAGCAGATCAAAATACACTTTGCCTGAACACATCACCACGCGCTTGATCTGCGCATCGGGGGCAAGCTTGGTCTCTGAATTGCCGTGCTGCGCATCGTCCCAAAGCACACGGTGGAAAGAGGCGTCCGACGTGAATTCCTCGGCGCGGCTCACCGCAAGCTTGTGGCGCAAGAGCGACTTTGGCGTCATCAAAATCAGCGGCTTGCGAAACTCGCGATGGATCTGGCGGCGCAGAATATGAAAATAGTTCGCCGGTGTTGTGCAGTTTGCGACAATCCAGTTGTCCTGCCCACACATTTGCAAAAAACGTTCAAGCCGCGCCGAGCTGTGCTCGGGTCCCTGCCCTTCATAGCCATGCGGCAGCAAGCAGACGAGGCCAGACATGCGCAGCCATTTACTCTCACCAGAAGAGATAAATTGATCAAACATGATCTGCGCCCCATTGGCAAAATCGCCAAATTGCGCTTCCCAGATTGTCAGCGCGTTGGGCTCGGCTAGGCTATAGCCATATTCAAACCCCAGCACCGCATATTCGCTCAGCGCGCTGTCGATCACCTCGTATGACGCTTGCCCCGCCCGGACGTGATTGAGCGGGAAATAGCGCTCCTCCGTTTCCTGATTGACGAGCCCTGAGTGACGCTGAGAAAAGGTGCCGCGCGTGCTGTCTTGACCAGCCAAGCGCACCTTGAACCCTTCGGTTAAAAGCGCGCCAAAGGCGAGGGCCTCAGCAGTTGCCCAGTCAAAGCCAGCGCCGCTCGAAAACATTTCCTTCTTTGCATCCAAGAGGCGCGCAACGGTTTTGTGCATCGGAAACCCATCTGGAACCGAGGTTAGGGCGCGGCCAATCTCGGCAAAGGTCTCGGGCGCGATGGCGGTCTTGCCCCGCACATATTCCGCCTTGTTGCGCTCTAGGTGGGACCATTTCCCATCGAGCCAATCGGCCTTGTTTGGCTTGAAATCCTTCCCTGAGTCGAACTCTTCATTCATGCGCGCCTGAAAGGCCGCTTTCATGTCCTCAATCTCGCCCTCGGGGATCAGGCCGTCCTTGACCAAACGCTCGGTATAAAGCGTCAGGGTGGTTTTGTGGGTTTTGATCTTTTTATACATCACCGGATTGGTGAACATCGGCTCATCGCCTTCGTTATGGCCAAAGCGGCGATAACAGAAGATATCCAGCACCACATCCTTGTTGAATTTCTGACGAAACTCCGTTGCGACTTTGGCCGCGTGAACCACCGCCTCCGGGTCGTCCCCGTTGACATGGAAAATCGGAGCCTCAACCACCAACGCGTTATCCGTCGGATAAGGCGAGGCGCGCGAGAAATGCGGCGCGGTGGTAAAGCCAATCTGGCTGTTGACCACAATATGCA
>CAYWNJ010000193.1:0-5244 GCA_964459535.1 uncultured Rhodobacterales bacterium | reverse complement strand
AGATCGCGCGAAAACCCTTCCAGAGTTGCTTGAAAAAGCGTATTTTTCTCTGGCCAAGCGGCCTATCATACCCGATCAAAAATCCTCAACTTCGCTTGATCCGGTATCCCGTCGTATGCTGCGGGAATTGACGCCGCATCTGCAAAATGTTAACTGGGACCGTGCGCCGCTAGAGGCGACGCTCACCGAATTCGCAGCGGGTCAAGGCACCAAGTTTGGCAAACTGGCCGCCCCGCTGCGCGCCGCTTTGGCAGGGCGCTCTGTGACCCCATCGGTGTTTGACATGATGCTGGTATTGGGGCGAGAAGAGACGTTGGCCCGTCTAAACGACGCGGCGCAGACAGATTGAATGGGATTAACCGCCCATTAAGCCTGTATGCGCTTAGTACAACCGGACCCGGAGAATCCGGGAGCAGGGCGAAGCTGCTTCGCACCTGAAATCTTAGAAAGAGGTCTTATGGCTGACACGACACGCGTTGCGACACTTCATATCGACGGGACTGAGTATGAGCTGCCGATTTACTCGCCAACACTTGGGCCAGACGTCATGGATATTCGCAAACTCTATGGGCAGGCCGGGGTTTTTACCTACGATCCGGGTTTTACCTCAACCGCGAGTTGCGACAGCACGATCACCTATATCGACGGCGGCAAGGGTGAATTGCTGCATCGCGGCTATCCGATTGATCAGCTTGCTGAGAAGTCGCATTACTTAGAGGTTTGTTATCTGCTGCTTTATGGTGAGTTGCCCTCGCCTGCTCAGCTTGAAGATTTCGAAAGCCTAGTGACACGGCATACCATGCTGCATGAGCAGATGGTTTATTTTTATCGCGGTTTTCGGCGGGATGCGCATCCGATGGCCATTATGGTGGGTGTTGTCGGTGCGATGTCTGCATTCTATCACGATTCGACCGATATTAATGACCCGCATCAGCGCGAAGTCGCCTCGATCCGCCTGATCGCAAAAATGCCAACGATTGCGGCCTGGGCCTATAAGTTCTCGATTGGGCAGCCGTTTATCTACCCCCGCAATGATCTGGACTATGCGTCCAACTTCCTGCGCATGTGCTTCGCGGTGCCGGCTGAGGAATATCAGGTCAATCCCATTCTCGCCCGCGCCATGGACCGCATCTTTACCTTGCATGCGGATCACGAGCAAAATGCCTCAACCTCAACCGTGCGGCTGGCGTCTTCGTCGGGGGCGAACCCGTTTGCGTGTATCGCTGCGGGGATTGCCTGCCTTTGGGGCCCGGCCCATGGCGGCGCCAATCAGGCCTGTTTGGAGATGCTCAAAGAGATCGGGACCCCGGACCGCATCCCCGAATTCATTGCGCGTGCAAAAGACAAGAGCGATCCCTTCCGTCTGATGGGCTTTGGCCACCGGGTCTATAAGAATTTCGACCCTCGGGCGAAGGTGATGAAGCAATCGGCAGATGAGGTTCTTGAACTGCTTGGCGTCGAGAACAACCCGATCTTGCAGGTTGCCAAGGATTTGGAACAAGCGGCCTTGTCCGATCCCTATTTTGCCGAGAAAAAGCTCTTCCCCAACGTTGATTTTTATTCGGGCATCATTCTTGAGGCGATGGGCTTTCCGACTTCAATGTTCACGCCAATCTTCGCATTGAGCCGCACAGTGGGCTGGATTAGCCAATGGAAAGAGATGCTGGGCGATCCTCAAAACAAAATTGGACGCCCAAGGCAGCTCTATTTGGGTGAGATGCAGCGTGATTATCAAGACATTGAGAATCGCTAGAGCCGGTTCACACGCGCCTGACCTTACGCGCGCGTCAAGTTCGAGCGCTCCAATATAGGCAATTGAGTGACACTTTTAAGTTGAATTCATAGGGGGATTCGGGCTAGGTGTTTCCGGCAAGGACCCAATTGGACAGGCTAGAGGCTACTGTTCACGCTGCACGCGCAAAATCGCCACGAATTTGACTCACTTCCGCCTGACTAATAATATAATCTACAGTCTACTATGGTATAAAGATTCGTGAGGGGATCGCGATATGTTATTATTTGTTTTACCAGCTTTGCTTATGGGCGCAGGGATCGTTGCCCTTTCCGATGATGATGACGGAGGGGGCGCTTCTGGATCCGGTACTCCTCCGGCAACGGTTGACCCGACTGTCGGTACGGATGGAGCTGATACCGTTATTGGCGCCGCTACAAATGATATAATTCAGTCCGCATCTGGTCAGGATGCGATCTATGCCAATGACGGTCGTGACATTATCGACTCGGCCGCAGATGACGACCGCGTATTTGGCGGCGCTGGTCAGGACGCAATTGGCGGTGGCGCCGGTGACGACTTCATCCGTGGCGGTGCCCAGGGTGATTGGCTTGCAGGTGAAGCTGGAGACGATACGCTAAGAGGCGACGCGGGCTCTGATACGCTTTATGGTATCGACGTTCTTGACTCTGCGGGTCTTCAAGCTGCGGCTGAAGCGGCTGGCCAATCAGGCCAGGTTTTGAGCGACGCGCAGATTGAATCTTATTTTGATCTGAATAGAGCATCTGATGATCCGGATGAGGCTGACTCGCTCCATGCCGGTGTCGGAGCAGATACGATTTATGCCGGAACGAATGATATTGTTACAACAGGTGATGGCGCAGATCAGGTTGTTCTGGGCGATTGGGTCGATGCAAGCGGTAATGTCATCATAACTGATTTTGCACCTGCCTCTGATACGATTGTTTACCAACACGCATCTGGTACGACAGCGCCTACAAATTTCACATTTGTAGATGATGGTCAAAATGCTCAGCTGCAAGCTGATGGGCAAACTATCGCGGTACTGCAAGGTGTCCAATCTGCGGATTTGGAATCGGTTACAGTCTCTGTCCTGACTTATAGCACGGCTTGATTTGACCTGAAATCGTTACAAACAAAAGGTTGCCTCTTGGTTGGCTTTCGCACAGCGCAAGCCCAAGAGACAGCCTTTTTTGAATTTGAACCAGAACAAATTAAAAAGCTCACAGTTTAGAGGCGTTTCGCAATGAATCCTCTACCTATCAGCTTAACTCTCAGTGTTTGCCCGGATGGCGGCAGGATGCGCCCGCCAAGTCGTAGGTTTGCCCCTGGCAAAGCAGAGCGGCAGGACGCAAGACTATAATGCGCACCCAGCGGAGCTGTGAAACCTATCGGCTGCAACAGGCTATAAGAGATCTAACGAGACTGCGCCGGGGTAAGATGAGCGCGGCCATATCGATATGGCATTCCATGCGAACGATCGCGTGCAAGTGGGTCTCGGCGCGGTGGTGTGAGAGATGCTGCAAGCAACGCGCGATGCGCATCAATGTCCAACGCCTCCACAAACCCAACGTGAAGTGCGATATTTCCCGAAACCAAAAGCACGGATTCCCGCCTGATCTCATTCATCTCGATCTCAAGCGCAAGATCCTCTTCGGGAAGCGGCAGGCGCGCGTGCTGATCGGGCAAGAATTTCGCACCTTGTAATTCAAGTACCGTTACGCGGCCGGGGCGTTCTTCCGCACCAATCCGCAAAATCGCGGGGATCGAGACTAAGCGACGGCGACGCGCCGCGCTTTCACGCCAGATCAACACGTAGTGGATGATGACCAAAAGGCTCAGCGCCGCTACAAAAATAGAAACCACGCTGCGCGCATTCTGCGCAGTTTGCGTTTCATAGGGGGAGGTCAGTGTTGTTGACGATTCCCCTGATCCTTCGCCGCCGATCGGTATAGGCTGACCGCTGGGGCGAAACCGTGGGCCAGCGGTGCTTTCCTCAAGAGCTTCACAAATCTCGGCTTGCGCCATACGAACAGCATTGAGGGTTGGGCGAAATCGCTCAGAGCGCGCCGCTGCGCGCGCGCCGCGCAGATCCCCGCGGTTGGCCAGAGCTAGAATGGGTTCAAGCTCGGCCATGAAATGCCTAATGGCCGCCTGATGGGTGGTCTGACCGGATAAACGAAGCTTTTCGGACATTCCTGCCACATCTGTTCGCAGCAAGACCTGCTCGGTCATTTGTGAGAGGGCCGGTGGCACCGAGGCAGTGCTTTGAATTGTCTGGACATAGTTTATCAAAGGCGTGAGCTCGGGCATCAGTCCACAGCGCGCCCCAGTCTCGGTCGGGAAGAGTGCCATGAGCGCAGCGGCCAGAGCTAGAAAATGTGGTTTAAGGGCCGTGGAACGACAAATACGCATGCCGCAGTACTAACGCCTTAGCGGTAAAGCAGTTCTAAACAGGCGAATGAGACGGGAGTTGCCCGGTTTTACCCTGTGTCGCGCTCTGACTGTGCGGTTTGAAACTCTCTCAGCTTACCTGCCAAAAAGGCACGGCCTTGTCGCTCTGCCATTCGGGTGCGCACCGCCGTGATAAAAGCCTCTTCCAAGGTTTGACTTGCAGCACCAAGGACCGTGCCAAGCTCCATGAACAAGCGCTCTTCGCCGATTTTGTCTTGGACGGCGATGCAGTCCTCGGCGAGTTTATTTGCCATTGCTTGCAGAGCGGGATCGACCGACATTAGCGTGTATTCTCCGTCAGGCGGCGTTTGACATACTCAGTTGTATGGCCAATCAGCGTCTCCAAATGCGCGTCTTCAAAGAAATGTCCGGCGCCCTCGATCTCTGTATGCGTTATGGTAATGCCCTTCTGCTCGTGCAGTTTGTCGACCAATGCGACCGTGTCGGCGGGCGGGGCAATGCGGTCAGCGGTGCCGTTGATGATCAATCCTGACGACGGGCAGGGCGCGAGGAAAGAAAAATCATACATATTGGCCGGGGGCGAGACCGAGATGAAACCGGTGATTTCAGGGCGGCGCATCAGCAGCTGCATGCCAATCCAAGCGCCGAAAGAGAACCCCGCAACCCAGCAATGTTTGGAATTGTTGTTCATGGATTGCAGGTAGTCGAGCGCGGCAGCGGCATCGCTCAGCTCGCCAATCCCTTGATCATACTCGCCCTGGCTGCGTCCAACGCCGCGGAAGTTAAACCGCAGGACCGTAAAGCCCATGTTGAAATAGGCATAGTGCAGCGCATGCACGATTTTATGGTTCATCGTGCCGCCATATTGCGGATGCGGATGGAGGATGATCGCAATGGGCGCATCACGCTCTTTTTGCGGGTGATACCGGCCTTCAAGTCGGCCTTCAGGGCCGGGAAAAATGACCTCGGGCATGAGTGTCCCTGCTTTTTTGTTATTCTAAGCGCGGGGTTTCTTGACGAGAGACAAGACGCACTTTAGAATAATTCTAATTTCTGTTTGCGCAGCATTCGCCACA
>CAYWNJ010000192.1:0-5271 GCA_964459535.1 uncultured Rhodobacterales bacterium | reverse complement strand
CTCAATCGCGTTGTGGCCCGCACGGATGAGGGCGGCTATGCCACGTTCACGGCGCATAACGATCTAGATCTGCCGACCAGCTTCACAGACCCGCGCAATCTAGAGACAACGTTTACCTATAATGGTTTCGGCGAAGTGGTCCAAGAGATATCGCCCGACCGTGGGACGCGTCATTTCACCTATGATAGCAGAGGTTTCGTGATTGCAGCGACTGACGGTCGCGGCGTCGAGAAGCGCTATGCTTATGATGATGGCGGTCGACTGACTGAAATAAGCTATCCCTCAGCGGCGGCTGAAACTCAGACATTCACCTATGCTGATGTGGCACCACAATGGCGTCGTTTCCGGCCGTCTCGAAACGCAAGTTCTAACGGATCAAATCATTGGAATGGCCCCAGAATTGTACCGGCCTCGCGTCTGACAGTGGCCGATGACGAAACTGGACAAACGGAGATCTACTATGCTGCCAATGGGTCTGTACGGCAAGAAGTGTTTACCTTCGAGGTCGGATCTGGAGGTCTTTCAGGCGCCCCATCAGAGTTGAGCGCGCGATCACCGAGCTATACGCATCGATATACTTTCGATGACGAAGGGAATCTTCGTTCGCTTACCTACGGGTCAGGGCGCGTCGTTAAGTACAGCTATGATGCTGCTGATCAAGTCACGAAAGTCACGACACAGATGCCCCGGCGCTTCAAGCGTCGCACAATTCCGGGGCCCGTGAGTACAATTGTCAGCGATATCACCCATCTACCTTGGGGGGGCATCGGCTCAATGCTGTATCTTGGCACGCAGCCCTACACCGCAACGTATGACCAAAGCTACAGCCTGATCCGTGAGACGGATGAAACTCAATTTGGCCTACAGCGCGACGTAAGCTACGGCTATAACGCGCGCGATGAGCTTATCAGCGTGACCGATGCGCTTGGCGCGCCCACCGAAAGCTACAGCTATACACCGCGCGGCGCGTTGGCACGTGCGGACGGAGCCTGGGGCACGCTGGATTGGCAATATGACGGCGTACGCAACCGCACAACCCAAACGTTTGCAGCCCTTGACGCCTCTGCGTCGACGGACGCCTATAGCTACGATACGATCAGCAACCGCTTGATCTCCATCGCACAGGACGGCGCCGAGACGCGGCGTTTTTACCACGACGCTGCGGGCAATGTGACTTATGATGACCGCTCGGGCACGGTGTATGAGTATAGCTATAATGCAGCCGGACGCCTGGCTGCGCTGACCATCAATGGTGTGCGCAAGGCTGAGTATATCTATAACGCCCGCGGTCAACAGGCGGTGCGCCGCCTGCCCCAGGAGCAGCGGGAGATCCGCAGTTTCTTCGACCCATTTGGCAACCGCATCGCCGAGATAGAATTCAACCTGCTAAACGGCAGCTCAAAGCTCTTGCGCGAGTATGTTTGGCTTGAGGGTATGCCCGTCGCGGTGATCGAAGACGGCGAGATCTATGCGGTGCGCACCGATCATATTGGGCGGCCTCTCTTTGCAACGGACGAGGCGGGCACGAAAATATGGGAGGTCAGCTATCGCCCCTTCGGTGGGGTGGAACTCAGCAGCGGCGACGCGCTGGATCTGCGCTTTCCAGGCCAATGGTTTCAGCTTGAATCGGGCCTGCATCAAAACTGGATGCGCGATTATGACCCAACAACGGGCCGCTATCTCCAAGCCGACCCGCTCGGCCTGGTCGATGGCGCCAGCGTTTATGGATACGCGCTGCAAAGCCCTTTGATGCACACCGATCCAAGGGGGGAACGTATTTTGCGTCTTTTACAGCTGGTTGGCATCGGATCTGCCGGCGTAGAAGTGCATCGTTCCCTGCAAGACGATGGCTGTTTGTCGGCAGGAGAAGCGTTCGGGATTGCTGGATCCTTCGGTTTTATCGGCAGACCAAGTGTCACAATGACGATGAGAGGAGGCGCTTTAAGGGCTGCAAATAGACCATCGGTAGGCGGCGCTAACTTTATGGGCGACGCCGATCAATTCTTCAGAAATGCAAGAAATCGACCAGATATTGATCCAAACGGCTATTTCGATGTCATTGCTCATGGGACGTCAAGTAGGATTCAAATCAGAACCCCGAATGGAACCCGACTGGTAAATCATCGCACTGCTGCGCGCCTGATCCAGCAGCAACCAGGTTACAATGGCCAAGGTATTAGGTTGCTTTCTTGCTCAACGGGCAGATGTGGCTCTAGTTTTGCGCAGAATCTCTCCAATCGACTGGGTGTAACTGTTAGGGCACCTAGTGATCTTTTGTGGGCGTACCCGAATGGTCGTATGGTTGTCGCGCCGAGAGGAGCCAACGGTCTTCCAGATATTTCACGACAAGGTGGGTTTAGAACGTTTACCCCAGGAGGTAACGTTGCAAACTGAGTTGGAGAGATGCGCTGACTGTGGCGAGTGCGGTGAGTTGAAAACCGAAGGTCCGCTCCACGGGAGTTATTGTAAAACTTGCGATAAGTGGATTGTTGTGACTACGAATATTGAGCCCATCGAAGCAGACTCTGAGCTTTACATGGTCGTTCTGGATTGCGGGGATTTTGAAAACAAAGAACATGTCAGGATTGTATCACATGCTTCCGGTATGAATTTTTTGCAGGCTAGAACGGCGCTTCGAACGCAAGGCTCTCAACTCTTCTCAGGGCCGGCAATTACGGTTCTTGATTTCTTGCGACGATCGAAGGCTGTAGGCGTTAAGTGCCATACCGTCCCGCTATTTCCTTACTCAATATGATTTATATCTAACTTCTCCTCTGTTTAGCTGCTTGCCTAAAATTGTGTAAACCTTGATACTGCAGTATTTTTAAGATCTACAATGATCGGCTTTCTAAATTCTGTCGCGGCTGTGATACTCCATCGAGCGCGCCGGAAAGAGAAAAACGCCCGCTTCATCGGAATAGTGATGATATTCGCAACATGTGTGACAATTAGCGCGCGCTACCAATTTATCGTAAAAAAAGATACCGATATTTTAACCACCCTGCCGTCTGTGTCCTGGATCTTTGCTCTAATTAGTTCGATTTGAACAACCCCCAAGCCGTTGTTTTTGAATGGTGGAAGGGGGTTTTTGTTGGTGGTGAACTGCAGGGCTTTGTATTGTGTGATTGATAACCCTGCAATTTGGTTTGGCCATGAAGCACCGCAATCGCCCCGTTGAACAAGATGACCTCCTGCGCCCGCGTCTGGTCGATCTGATCGATATGCGCCACGAACTGGTTAAACTGGCAGGATTGATCGATTGGGAGTTTTTCGAGCGCGAATGGTCTGGGTTCTTTCCGTCTGGGACCGGACGTCCGGCGACACCGCCGCGGCTGGTTGCGGGTCTGATGTATCTGCAGCATCTGCACGGCCTGTCAGATGAAGCTGTTGTCGCCCGCTGGGTTGAGAACCCTTACTTTCAGCACTTCACAGGAGAAACCTTCTTCCAGCATCAGCCTCCGATCCATCCGTCCTCGCTGAGCCGGTGGCGCGATCGGATCGGGGATGAAGGGGCCGAGTGGCTGCTGACCAAGACGATTGAAGCCGCTCGAGCAAGCGGCGTCATACAGCCTGTCCCGCGTGTCCGTCGATACAACCGTCATGGAAAAGAACATCGCCTATCCCACAGACGCGCGGCTCTATGAAAAGGCGCGATCCAAAATCGTCGCGCTCGCGCGGGAGGCCGGGATCAAGCTGCGCCAAACCTATGCGCGCAAAGCCCCGCGCCTGGCAGTGCAAGTTGGCCGTTATGCGCATGCGCGTCAGTTCAAACGTATGCGCAAGGCTCTGCGAACGTTGAAGGGGTATACTGGGCGGGTCATGCGCGACCTGCGTCGACAAATCGATTGCATCCCGGCAGGTGCCCTCCAGGACACTGTTCTCGACACACTGGTGCTGGTCTCGCACCTTCTGTACCAGCCACAAAAGGGCGGCGGGAAGGTTTACGCCCTGCATGAGCCGGAGGTCGACTGCATCTCCAAAGGTAAGGCGCGTGTCCGCTACGAGTTCGGCACCAAGGTCAGCATCGCCACCACGATCGACGAAGGCTTTGTCGTCGGCATGCGCGCTCTGCCCGGTAATCCCTATGATGGCCACACTCTTGCAGAAGCGTTGGAGCAGGTGGAAATCCTCACAGACCAGCGCCCTGAACTGGCTGTTGTCGACCGCGGGTATCGCGGTCACGGCGTGGAAACCACCCAAGTTCTGATCGCGGGGGCTAAACGCGGTATGACACCCAAGCTAAAAAAGCTCTTACGACGGCGCAGTGCCATAGAACCCGAAATCGGGCATATGAAAACAGACGGTCGCCTCGCCAAATGCCCTCTCAAAGGAACACGCGGAGATGCCATCTTCGCTGTCCTTTGCGGCTGCGGACACAACCTCCGCAAGATCCTGAGGTATCTCAGGTCCCTTTTGACCTTACTGTTCACCATGATCAGCAAAATCATAGCCAAAGTTGCAAGCGTCAGGCCCGAAAATACGCCCTCATACCCAAACCAAATTACCTAGGGTCAGGACCCATTGATTTCTGTCTGACGGCATGATTCACGGTTCGAAAATCGAGCGGTTACTATGTCTGATCTTTTCTGGCTCACGGATGCGCAGATGGCGCGTCTTGAACCCTTCTTCCCAAAGTCCCACGGTCAGCCTAGCGTTGATGATAGGCGCGTTCTCAGTGGGATTATCTTCATCAATCGCAATGGTTTACGCTGGCGTGATGCGCCCGCAGCCTACGGCCCTCACAAGACGCTGTACAGCCGCTGGAAGCGGTGGAGCGATAAAGGCGTGTTTGCCCGGATTATGGTGGGTCTGGCCGCCGAGCACGGTGAAAAGAAAACCGTGATGATCGATGCCACGTATCTCAAGGCCCACCGAACAGCGACCAGCATGGGCGTGAAAAAGGGGGGCGTGGCCGTCTGATTGGCCGAACCAAAGGTGGCATGAACACGAAGCTGCATGCCATCTGCGACAGCGAAGGTCGACCACTGAACCTCTTCGTGACGGCAGGACAAGTCAGCGATTACATCGGGGCCCGCGCGTTGGTGGGCAGTTTGCCAAAGGTAGGCTGGCTGCTCGGAGATCGTGGCTATGATGCCGATTGGTTCAGAGAAGCGTTGAAAGACAAAGGGATACGCGCCTGTATCCCTGGTCGAAAGCAGCGTAACAAGACAGTGGTAATCCCCCCATTTTTAATGGGGTTCAGCCGTAGAATTCACGTGTAAAGCACGCGACTTGATCTGACATTTCTGCTCTTATGGAGCGCAACAAGGA
>CAYWNJ010000191.1:0-5316 GCA_964459535.1 uncultured Rhodobacterales bacterium | reverse complement strand
CCTAAAATGTCCCATTGGCGCTGACGTCAGACAGTGGACACCTGGCGCATCACCGCGATCTCGGCCCAGACGGTGCAGCTGACCCGCGACGGGTTTGACCATAGCGTGGAGCGCGCCGAATGACGTCGCCTCGCAACCCCCGGCGCGGCATTGTACTACTCAGCACGCTGGTGTCACTGATGCTGGTGGTGGGGCTGGTTGCGTTGCTGCAGGCGATGAGCCTGGCCAATGTCAAAGCGCTGCGGCGGCTGGCGCAGGACGAACGGGCGCGGTGGCATCTGGCGGCGGTACGGGAACTGAGCCGCCCCTTGGTGGCCGGGGCGATGCTGGATTTTGACGGCACACCCCGGCTGGCTCTGACGGGGGCGCCTTATGGGGTGGTGTTTGAGGGGCGAGAGGCGCTGCTGCGGGTGGAAAGAGTTGGTGATGGGGAGGGGCAGCCGGGAGAGGTGGGGGTAAGCGTCTCGGTCGATTGATGATCTGAAAAAACAGACAGACAAAAAATGATCAAACATACACCCTAGATACAGGCACTATTCCATGAAAGCATCGTTATCGAAGTAGTACTTTAACCTTTCCACAAATTGTGGCTTAGTCAAATTTTTACTTGTTAACTTAGCGTTGGTTAAAATATCTTGAAACGCTTCGACTGAAAAACAATAAGTATACCCAGATTGCTCCAAGTCTAAAGACAACGTCTCGGACAGCTCAACCTCATCTTCATCGACTAAAATACATTCCATACTCTCTGACCACTCCGTGTACGGGTTTATCACATACAAAGAGTAATTCTCAGGTAAGAATTGAGCGCGGGCAATCAAATCGCCCAGATTGGTAGATTCATCCATGAACTATCTCCCGCCTCCCCACCTATTCATACCACCCCGGCCATTTGGATGTAGACTTCTTTGCACTGGCCCAGGAGCTGCATGTTGGGCTCTTGGCACAAGCTCCATTTGACCAGGTCGAACTCCGTGATGCCAAGTGGTTGTTGTCGTTGGCGCCTTAGCCGGTGATAGTCCGGAAACCGGGTTGGGCGCAACACCTTTGGTAATTCCAGGGTACATTGCTTCCAGTTGAGCAGCAAAAGCTGGGTTTGAAGCCATTTGCTTATTCAAGGCTTCATTAGAAATTCGAAAATGAGTTGTGTCTTTTACTCCGGGGAAAGCCCCCTTAGGCAACTGCACCTCGTATATAGTTGTATAATAAGGGGAATCAGCCGGCCGACTGGCTGGAACGGTTCCACCCTTCACGGGGGTAATCCGCAAGCCTAAAAGAGCCTGTGAGGTCAACGCCTGAAGATCGGAGGCAATTCTCTGATTCCAGTTATTCCAACCCTGTCCAAATGATGAGCCGCGCTTTTTCGGTATGACTTGTGAAGTCCAACTGACCTGCGAAACGCCCCCCAGAGGCTGTCGTCTTCCTCGATTTCCTTGGCCATAGACTCATATTTTTCGGCTTGCTCATAATTTTTTCCGTCAGCCTCTTCTTGATCTTCACCCCAATCGTGACCCCGGGTAATATTTCCCTCCGGATCAACCAAATTCACCGGATCATTAAAGCTATAACTGTATCTATTCGTCCCGACCCCCGGCTCTGTCACCTCAAACCAATCGGGCTGCACAATCATCCCCAGCTCCGGGTCGTAATACCGGGCGTTCAGGTAGCTGAGCATTGCATCGCGGTCATAGCGTTCGCCGAGGAATTGCTTGCCCTCTTCCACCGGGGTGGTTGGCAGGGAGTGTTGTTTGAACGACGGCAGGCCAAAGGGCATATAGGTCGTGCCCTCTTGCTTGGCCCCTGTCTGTGACGTGGTTAGCCGGGTCGATCCGCGCATGTCCTGGTGGATGTAGCTGGGTGTGCCGTTTATGACCCGCAGGTTCGGGTGCGGGTAGACGATCCAGTCATTCCCCTGCACCTCAAGCGGGCCCAGATACAGCGTTTGCCGTTGCTGCGCAGTCCCGGCCTGTTCGATCTTTTTGATCCGCTTGCCGTCGGCGCCATAGACGTAAGTGGTGGTTTTGCCCTGATAGGTGACCGAAAGCGGGCGGTTTTCGCCATCATAGGTCATGGTCTTGCCATTCAGGCCACGGGTCATGTTGCCGTTGGCATCATAGGTCAGCGGGCTGCCGTTTACATTGGCGGGCGCGTGGGCCACCGGGCTGCCTGCGTAGCTGTAGGTCGGATTGGCAAAGATGCTGTTGTGGGCGATGGACCCGTCGGTGCGGTATTTCAGCCGCTGCACCTGCGCGCCGTTGGCCGGGGCGGTGCTGGACTTTGACGGATCCCCCCGGTTGGCGCTGACAGGGGCGCCGTATGTGGTGATGTTTGAGCGGAGAGAGGTGGTGTTAAGGGTGGAAAGGGTTGGGGAAGGTGTGGGGCAGCCGGGGGGTGTGAACTTTTTGATGCAATGAGCTGATTTAGGTTCAGTTAACCTAACATTTTTCCTGCTATCGCCAACCATAGCTCCGTTTTATGTTGGTTATGTTGCCGTCGAACTGAGAAAAAACAAAGTCTTCAGCAGCTAAGTGTGGAGTTCTCATTTTGTAGACTTGTGTAATAGAAAAACCGGGGTACGAAGATATCCTGATTTCAGCGCCCTGTTTTATGTTTGTGGCGGAAACAAATACACCTGATCTGCAGCCCGTTGCAGACCCAGTTAAGCAGATTTTGGGCCACAGAGGTGAACCGATCGAAAGAGACGCTTCGAAATCTGCCTCATCAACTTGCTCGTTCAAAGTGATCTTTGTGCTTACCATCGCTCCGGAAATACTAAGCTTCCATGCTGCCCAATATCCGGTAAGTGCCAATATGAGCACAAGAACAAGAATATAAATAAGCGTCTTCATTTCAGTTTATCGACGATTGATCTTATCGCATGGGAGTCTGCAGACCACCCGATATTCACTGTTTCCCGCGTCCCCATAGATGAAGGCACTCCTACGCCAAATACTGTAACCGGGTCTGCAACTCTTTCAACCTGAGTAGTACCTCTTGGCACCGTCTCAGTCACGGTGCTTACAGTATTTGTTGTCCGTCGTCAGAGATTTTGGGCCAGTCGGCAGCCTGAGCTAAGAGAGAGCCTGGCTCATCTGTTTGGTTTGATTATGCTGCGGCTTGCACGAACAGCATACAACTACAGTAGAGCAGACATTGACAAACGTTTAGGTCGACTGAAAGCAGCAGTCCACAAAGAAGAATTCCGTCGGTTGCGCGAAAGCACCCCGTCTCAATCCATTGTTATGCCGCGCGCATCTGCAGAACGCGCGGCATAGCGCGATTACTCGTAGACCAGGAACTCGGGAATAGTCAGTCCAATTTCGCGGTAGTAACGCTCGGCGCCCGGGTGCAGGCGGCTCGGCACATATGTCAGCGCGTTATCGAGTGTGATCGTACTGTCCATCCACTTTGCAGCTTCGACCAGTTCATCTCGGTTTGCCCAGATCGCTTTTGTAATCTCGTAGACCACGTCGTCCGGTACATGCATACCTGCCGAGAAACTGACAACAGCGCCCCAGGTTTTGACCGTTTCCGTGTTGACCTGCGCATCGCCATAGGCGTCAGGCGCTATCTCATTGGGTGTGGCGCCAACCTGTGGATCAATAACAATTCTGTCGATGGGAAATTCAAGTAAACGGATTTCCTTGGTCAGTGCGAACTGTTCGATAAGGGGGCTAGGTGCGTTGGACGGAATGATGATGACATCAATCTTGCCGTCCTGAAACGCTTGGCCTGCGGCGTCCCAGCCAAACTGGACCAGATCGTAATCTGTGCCCGGCTCATAACCGAACGCGGTCTTGATATTTGCGGTCACTGTACGTGTCGCCGCGCCGCCGGGAGGGCCTGCAAAGACCTTTCGGCCTTTGATGTCCTCGAGGCTTTCGATGCCGCTGTCGGCAGTGGTCACAAAATGGTAGGGACCGATCTGGTAAGAAAAGATCGCAGCCACATTGGCTTCGATTTCGCGGTTATTTTCCAGATTGGCGAAGGGGCCAAGCTTGTTGGCGACCATAAGGTTGATGGCCGGTGAACTGAACAGAAAATCGACCTGTCCGCTGCCTGCTTCAACAAAGTGCTGAGTTGCGGCCCCAGTGGCACGAACCTGCAGGTCAATGTCGTCCGTATGCTTGGCCACCACTTTTGCGACGGATGTATTGACGATGAAAGGCGTCGTTCCAGGTCCAATGGATGTGACACGGTAAAGCTCTGCATGCGCAACTGTCACCGATGCGAGCAATGCAGCCCCTGCCAGGGCGGTTTTGAGAATGGTTTTCACGTTAGTCCTCCGAGTTGGTGTTTTGGTGTTGGTTTAAACGGGCGTTGCTTTTAGCCTGCCGTTTGAGTGCACAGACCACAGCGTGACAGCGACAAAGCCAGCCAGTGCGGCGGTCCAGATGATGGGAAGGGCCGGGATGGTTGCCGCACCAATCGCTATGAAAAGAGCCCGGCGCGCCGGGCGCAGATCTCCGGCGATGAAGTCCTTGCCTGCAAATCCGGCGGAAAACATCCAGACGGCGACCGTGAGGCGCATCAGCGTTGTGATCAACTCACCCCAGGAAAAGGCGTGCGTGACCAGAAGCAGGGACGGCGCGTAGACAAAGAAATAGGGCACCAGAAGCCCCACGACCGAGATGCGCAACGCAATGAGAGAGGTTTTCAGCGGGTGTCCGCCTGCAATGGGTGCCGCGACATAGCAGCCATATGCGATGGGCGGCACGATCGAGGAGTAGACCGCGAAATATAGAATAAACATATGCGCGGCCAGCGGATCCACGCCTGCTTTGATGATGGCGGGCGCGATCATAATGGCAACGATCAGATAGGCCGCGAGCGTTGGCAGCCCCATGCCAAGTATCAGAGCGCCAATCATCGACAGCACCAGCGCGCCCAGCAGGAAATCCGCGCCAAAGGCCGCCACTTCGGTCGCAAAGCGGATGGCGATGCCGGTTTCGTTGATCACCCCAAGGATAATGCCGATCAGGGCCACAGCCACGACGATCTGTGCCGAGGAAATGCCGCCTTGGGTGATCGCAGACAGGATCAAAAGCGGCTTGCGGCGGAAGGCGGGGTTGAAGACGAGCCCGGCCAGAATCGCGACGACCAAGCCAATCAGCCCGGACATGGCAGGCGAATAACCTGTGAGAAACGCGCCCATCAGTGCCGCGATGGGCAGTACGATCAACAGGCTGTCGATCCAGTCTTTTTGCGTCAGTTTCGGTAGATCTTCGCGCGCCAGAGGCTTCAGCCCGAGACGCAGCGCCTCGGCATAGACCTGCGCGAAAAGGCTGATGTATTTGAACAGCGCAGGCAGGCAGG
>CAYWNJ010000190.1:0-5316 GCA_964459535.1 uncultured Rhodobacterales bacterium | reverse complement strand
AGCCCGGGGGGCGGTCTGGCTTTCGCCCGGCGGCCTACGGCCTTGACTCCGGGCGGGGTGCTTTGTGGCAATGTCTGCTCACGGCCAATTGTGTCTTAAGCTCAAACCGAGACGCCATAGGGTCAATAAATCAACCTTGCGGCTCTCGCCCGTGCTCAACCAGCCGCGCACGCAGGCGCTCTGCGCGCGCGTCCCCGGCTTCGAGCGCGAACACATAAGCATGGGTTAGAAAGAAACACGCCGTGTCAACATCAGGCGCTCCGTCCGCAGCCTCCTCGTACAGAGCGACAAGAGCAGCGAGGTCGGCATCAGCATGCGCGGCCGCGAGCCGCGCATCGAGGCTCACTCCGCCGCCCGGTCCAAGCCACGATGGGCTTGCAACCGCGCCGCGATCCAGTCGTGGAAAAGATGCGTCGGGCCGTCCATTGCTGGGGAAAAGCGCCCGCCATCAAAATTCGGCGCCGCCCGTCCGCGCTGCATCCCCTCAACGACGAAGATGTCCTCTTCGAAGACAACTTTCCATTGTGCGGTATTGGCTGCACGTAACTGCGCGTCGGTGTCCGCAACAGGGTAGTAGAGGTGGATATGCTCAACCGTGCGGTCGGGCCCCTGCGGGTCCAACACAATCGCAAAGGCATGATCGCGGTGCACGCCGAGCAGAACATTCGGATATACCGCAATATACTCGGCCGCTGTCTCCCATTTCTCGCTCAAACCCGCAAAATCAGGAAAGACTGCGCCGCTCTCGCCTTTGAGCTGGCGGTAGACCTCAGTGCCTTGCCCGGAATAGCGACCCTGAGCTTCAATGTGGTAGTGATCCTCTAGGCGCGAATAGGAGTTGAGCCCGGGGTGAACCCACGGCAGGTGCTAGCTTTCGCAGAAATTCTCGACCGCCAACTTCCAATTACACGCCACCTCAAGGCGAAAGCGGCTATCTGCGCCGCCGTGATGCAAGGGCAGATCAAACTCGGCCCAACGTTTCATCAGATCCGCGTTGACCTCTTCGAAGGCAGGGGCGTCTCCGGATAAGTTAATCCAGACGACGTCCATCCAAATATGCGTTCGGACCTCAAGCAGCCCGAGCGTGTCGCGATCAATGCCCTCGGCGGTGTTATGCCCGGCCCCGCCGACATGCGGGGTGCTGACCAGGCGGCCATCGGTGCCATAGCACCAGCTGTGATAGGGACAGCGGATCGCCCCTTCGATCTTGCGCGGCTTGTCCACTAGAATCATACCGCGATGGCGGCAAATATTCTGGTAGACCCGCACCGCGCCCGCCTTGTCGCGCAGCACCAAAAGCGGCACGCCCAAAAAGCTCAACGGCACCGCGTCCCCAATCTCCGGCACATCCGAAGCCACGGTCAGCCCAGACCAACCCGAAAAGAGTACCCCGTGCTTTTCCTCTTCAAAAACGCGCGCATCGGTGTAATGCGCGTTAGGCAGCCCATTTGCCGCGTTAATCGGGCGGCGTACCGCGCTGAGATCCGTTTGCTGAGCCATATCGACCTCTTAATCTGTCATGGCAGATCTAAGACCAGCCCACACCAAAAGGGTCGCGCACATTCGCGACATTGCTTTTCTCAAGGCGACATGCGCCTAGCGGAAGGGCTGCCCCTCGCGCAAAAGCCTTTGATGAAAGGGAAGCAGATCAGAATATTTACAATAGCCCGAGCGCCGTCCCGCCGCGAGCGCGGAGGCCCGGGTATTGCCCACATATTCATAGACCATCCGCACCGCCCGCGCGCTGTCAAGGTTCTCGCGAACCGTGCGCGTGGCATAGCCAACCCAAAAGTTGTTCTCAAACGACGGCTCGCGGCTGAGATAGTTAAACGACGCGGTCATTCCGCCATGGCGTGAAATCAACGCTGCAATACCTGATTCCTGGCGCATCACCAAACCGCGAAACTCGCGCGAGTGCCGGTCCGTCGGCAGGCGCTGCGCAACCATCGCCGCCTTCGCCTCAAAGCCTTTCAGAACCGTGGTCGCCTCCGAGCGGCAGATCTGCACCAGCCCCACCACAAATTCATGCTCTTGCATAAAGCTGCGCCGGGAAAAGCGATAAAAGCCGCTGGGAAAATAGCTTTCCGGGACGTTCCGGGCGCCTTGACCCACATAGTCCGCCAAAAAGGGATGGCTTAGCGTGTCATCCACCGCACCAATCTCTTCAACGGGCTCTAGCAAGATGCGTGCGTCAACCTCAAAAAAGGCGCAGATACGGGCCAGGACATCCGGGCGCGGAAAGCTCTCACCCAAGAGATAGCGGTTAAATTGTGTACGATTGATTCCCAGTTGCCGCGCCAATTCTGAAATGGAGCGGTGACGACGTGAGAGAATGCGAAGGTTAGTCCCGAACATGCTGCGCAGTTCGGCCGGACTTTTTTGCGGTTTGGGCATGAATGTGCCGCCCTTTTCTAGTTCTAGGTGCCGCGTTTTTGCGCGGCGAACACGACCGTATCAGATACGATCGGCGATGATGCACTATAGCGTCAGTTGTGATGCGAACATGCTTCGCAACCTTAGAATGATCGCCACAAAAATCAAGCGCACTCAGCAGGATCAAGGGTGTTAATTTTGATCAAGGCGTAGTTTTCTTGTCCAGAGGCAACTGTGGATAAACCCATGATTGGTGTAGTTCTTTGGCGTGATACAAATGATCGTAGCGCCGTGATCTGGTGTGAAGATCAAGGCGACTTGGCGTTTCTATCTGGGCGCGATGCGGTGCTGGATGCGGAGGCTGTTTTTGACATCGGGGATGTCGTTCAGTTTGATCTGCATCTGGAACGCAACTTACGCCGGGTTCGAAACCCGCGCATGATCAAAGAAGCCGTAGGAGCCGTAGCTGTTGAGCAGCTCAGCCCGGTGCCACAGGCAGCCGTGGCTGAATTGCGCTCTGCCGAGATCATACCTTTCCGCCTCGAAAGCGCCGTGCGCCCGCAAGAGGCTCCGTTAGAGCAACGCCCGGAGCGTCAGGCCTAGGGCGTGATTTGTTAAATTGAATTCAAATTCGCTGCCTCTCGGCTTTGCCTCGAACGCGAATTGGAATACGTCATTTTCTGACTGAACAAAACAAGCTTTAGATGTGTCTCCTTGCCTCTACTCCCGCGCGCGCAAAACTTGCGCGGGGCGGGCGATGAGCGGTCCCCAGGCAAAGGCGAGGCTGGCAAGCAAGGTCGCGCAGACGCCGCCCGCGACGATCCCGATGGCAGAGGGCCAAACAATGCTAAAGCTGGTTTCCATCACAAACCGGCTAACCGCCCAGCCACCTGTGATCCCGGCTGCCAATGCAACAAGCCCCGCCCCCAAGCCCAGAAAGCCTGCCCGCAGTGCAAAACTGATAAGAATGCGGCCCCGGCGCGCGCCCAGCGTGCGCAGCACAGCAGCCTCGTAGATACGCGCCTGTGCGCCCGCCGCAGCGGCACCGATGAGCACCAGAAAGCCCGTGAGCAGGGTCGCTGCGGCGCCGTAGGATGTCGCCGCAGCCACACCGGCCAACGCCTCGGCAACCCGGTCGATGGCGTCGCGCACCCGCACAGCGGTAATGTTCGGATAAGCACTGGCTAAATCGCGGAGTATTTGCGCCTCGGCCTCCGGCGCCGCATAGACGGTCGAGATAAAGCTATGCGGCGCACCGCTGAGCGCGCCAGGGTTCATCGAGAGGATAAAGCCAATGCCCGCCGTTGAAAAATCAACCTCACGAAACGAGGTAATCGTTCCGGTGATGTTGCGGCCCAAGATGTTCACCGTCATCTCATCGCCAAGGGCAAGCCCCATCTCCTCCGCCTCTTCCGCCGCAAAGCTGATCTGCGGCGGACCAGCATAATCCTCGGGCCACCATTGTCCCTCTGTCAGCGTGGTGCGCGCGCCAGGCTTGGCGGCATAGGTGATCCCTCGGTCCCCGCTGAGCACCCAGTGATCCCCAGCGACCTCTTGCGCCGGGCGGCCATTGATGCGGGTGATAACACCGCGCAGCATCGGCGCGCTATCGACACGGCGTACGGCAGGATCCTCGGCAAGCCGCGCCTCGAAACCTGGCATTTGGTCTTTCTGGATATCAACAAAGAAATAGGAGGGCGCGACCTTCGGTAGGTTGCGCGCAATCGCATTGCGCAGATTGCCGTCGATTTGCCCAACCGCCGCGAGCACCGAAAGCCCCAGACCTAGCGATAGAACAACAGACGCCGCCCCCTCTCGCGGCCCCGAAATCGCGGCGAGTGCCCATCTAAGCGCCGCATATCCGCGCGCATGGCGGGCAAAGGCACGCGCCGCCGCTCGAATGCCAAAGGCGGCAAAGCTAAGCAGCACAAGCGCCCCTGCAATCCCGCCCGCTGTCCAGAGCGTAAGACGCCAAGAGCCCGAGAACCATGCCGCAGCAAAAATCAAAGCGGCAAGCGCGGTCGCAATCGCGAGCATATAACGGGGGGCTGGTAGCAGCCGCGCCCGGTCTAAAGCGTCGCGAAAGAGGGTTGCCGCGCGCACCTCTTCGGCGCGGGCAAGGGGCCATAGCGTAAAAGCAAAGGCAGCAAGCGCGCCGTACAGCGCGGCCTCGGCCAAAGGTGCCGGGTAGAGCGTAAAGCTGACAGGCACCGGTAGACGTTCCGCAATTAAGGGCGAGAGGGCCAAGGGGACCAGCGCGCCCAAGCCAAGCCCGATGACAATTCCCAAGAGCGACAGCGCGCCGATTTGCAGAAAGTAGGTCAAAAAGATAATGTTGCGCCCGGCGCCCAGGGTCCGCAGCGTTGCAATCACCGATGTTTTACCTGCCAGATAGGCGCGCACCGCAGCGGACACGCCGACGCCACCAACAGCAAGGCCCGACAGTCCAACCAGAATGAGGAAGGCCCCAAGCCGCTCGACAAACTGCGCGACACCCGGCGCACCGTTGCGCGCATCCCGCCAGCGCATACCTGTCTCGGCAAAACGGCTTTCCGCCTCCGTTTGCAACTGCGCCAGATCCGCGCCCTCGGGCAGGGTCAAGCGATATTTGGAATTATAGAGCGTGCCTGGCGCAAGCAGCGACGCCTCTGCCAGTGCCTCCGTCCGAACCAATGTGCGCGGACCCAAACCAAAACCGCCCGAGGCGTTGTCCGGCACGCGCAGCAAAGCAGCGCTCAGGCGAAAGTCCTGCGTGCCCAGGCGAAAGATCTCGCCAATTTCAAGCCCCAGCCGGTCAATGAGGAGTTGCTCCATCACAGCCCCCGGCAGCCCGTCTTGATCGCCCAAAGCGTCGGCGAGCGGGATGTCAGGCGCCAAGCGCACGCGGCCAATGAGCGGATAGGCGGCATCAACAGCTTTGACTTGGGTCAAACCACGCTCGAC
>CAYWNJ010000189.1:0-5326 GCA_964459535.1 uncultured Rhodobacterales bacterium | reverse complement strand
GGCGAAAGCCAGACCGCGGGATGGCGATTGCCACCTAAGTTCTGCGCGATTTATGTCAGCAACCATGGCGCGACACCTGAGCGACGCACCAAGCTTAGCCCAAAAGCCAGCCCGGGGGGCGGTCTGGCTTTCGCCCGGCGGCCTACGGCCTTGACTCCGGGCGAGGTGCATTGCAGCGATATCCGCTCGCGGCCAATTATGCCTCAGGTTCAAACCGAAACGCTATAGGCTATATATTCCGGGGAGCGATCCCACAGGTCTAAGGGTGGACGCTTACTCCTATCGTTCTTGTGAAGAGATTTCTTCCCAAGCGCGGTTGATATCGACCATGCGCCGCTCGGCCAGGCGTATCGCCTCGGGCGGGACACCCCGTGCGATCATGGCGTCTGGGTGGTTCTCGCGCACAAGCTTGCGCCAAGCAGATCGGGCTGCCTCAATATCCGTACCCGGCGCGAGGCCCAAGATCGTATAAGGATCAACAGGCGCATCGGGGACAAACCGCGCGCGCATGGCGGAGAATTCAGCGTTCGGAACATCAAAAATCTCAGCAACGCGCTGCAAAAATGCATTCTCATTTGGGTGATAAAACCCGTCGGCCATCGCGATATGAAATAGCCCCTCAAGCAAATCGCTGAGGGTTTGAGGCTGATCCCGAAACATCGCCTGAATGCGCGCGGCATAGCCCTCAAACCCCATCACATCCTGGCGCGCGAGGTTAAAGACCCGCGCCGCGCCCGCCTCTTCCTGGCGCTGAATGTGAAAAACCTCGCGAAAGGCGGCGACCTCATCGCGTGTAACGAGCCCATCAGCCTTGGCCATCTTGGCTCCCAGCGCAATTACCGCAATCGCAAAGGCAACGCTACGCTCGGGCGGCGTGCGCAGGTGGTCGAACACGGCGGCAAGCCCCTCTCCCGAGGCGAGGGCGGCAAGCGCGTTGGTGATGCGTGTCCAAAGTGACATAGTGTGGCTCGTATTTATATGGCTCAAAATTCAGGGCGCGAGGCGCAAAATATCAGGCGATCAGGCAACAGGGCGCGCAGACATAGGCGGGCGGCTCTTGGTTTTGTAAAGTTTATTCATATACTAAATAGCATGTTTGATTTAACTTACGAGAGCAAAAGCCCGTGAGCCTTGTCCAAAAAGAAGAGACAAACAGCGGCCCCATCTTTCCACGCCGCGCGTTTGTCGCCGCCGGGCTTTCGGCGATGCTTGCAGGGGGCATGGTCACGCTTGGCCTGCTGGGCGGCGCGAGCGCGGTGGAGCGCGATGTGTTTCGCTTTTCGCGCGGTGTGTCATTGGCCTCGGGCGAAGAAGCGCGCCTGCGCGGATTGCTTTCTAAGGCACTCGTGGACGCGCGCATTGCCGTCACCATCGTTGGGCATACCGGCAATGTCGGGGATGCGCAGGCCAATCTAGAACTCAGCCAGGCCCGCGCTGATGTCGCCAAAACCATCGCGCAGGAGCTTGGCATTGGCCCCAGCCGCGTCTCTGCTGTTGGCGTTGGTGGCGGTGCGCCCCTTGCGCGGCAGGATGGCGAAAGCGAGCGGATGCATCAGACGCGCCTGGCGCGCCTGGAAGTCTCGCTTCAGTTGCGCCGATGACGCCGCGCGTGAGCCTTTGGACGGCGGGCCTCATCGCCGCGCTTGCAGGTGCAGCCTTTGCCTGGTCCGTGCGCCTGCCGCTGCCTTTTGAGGGCTTTGCCATCCTCGCGGCGGCGGGCCTTGCCGGGTTTGGCACCTTGGCCTTGCTGGCGTGGTCCCCGCGCGGTTGGCTTTGGTCGGATGCCGAGCAATTGCACCACGCCTTTCAGGCCCGTCACGGCACCTCCGCCGCAGCAGCGGCCAGCGCCCTAGAGGCCATCACCCAAGCGCATCTGCGCGCCCTAACGCTGCGCCGCGCGGCCACGGCAATGCGCAAGGATGTTGCGGAAGAGGTCGCGGGAATCGCGGATCGTATGGATGCGGCAGCGCGCGAGATTTTCTACGCGCCCGAGCGTCAGCGTGACCTACGCGCCGTCTTGGTGCGCTCGGATTTGATTGTGGATGCTGCGGCGGCCCATGCAGCGCTACGGCGGCGCAAAAGCGCACCAATCGAAGAAGAGGCCGCGCGCACGAAGCTGTTGGCGGCGGTGGCGGCGCTGGATGCCGCCTTTGATGAGACCGAGCTTTTGGCCGCACGCGGTTTGCTCGCAGATGTCGAGGTCGCCTCTACTGTCGCAGAGGCTGTCTTGACCCCGCGCCGCGCGGCCAAGGCCAAAGAGCTGATGAACACTGCACCTTAAAGGAATTGAACACATGAAAAAGCTAACGAAAATTTTTGCAGTGATCTTGGGGGTGAGCGCCTCCGCAGCGCTGGCGGAGGTGGGCGACCGTCTGGCGGAAGTCGTGACGGATCCGGTGCGCGATTGCGCGGCGGGTTGGAACCCGAATATGCCGTTGATTGCTTGGGGCGCGGATGGCGTTGTTGCCTATGCCAATGGCGCCGCGCTCGAAAACGCAGCAGGGCCGCTTCAATCCCTTGGCCTGCCGCTCTCGCTGTCTGTAGTGGACAGCTTTGAAGCGCAGCTCGCCTCTTATCTGTCCTGCGAGACACCATATCTGCGCGGCACCCTTGGAATGCTCGCAGCCGCCGCCCCCGTAACCCAGTTTGATCCGCGCACCGAACAGATCGTGTTTTTCAAACACTCCTTCTCGGCAGGCGATGGGATCGTTGCGGGGGCTGGGATTGACCGGATCGCTGATTTGAAAGGCAAGCGCATCGCAATCCAAGTGAATGGTCCGCATGTTGACTTTGTAGGCCGTATCCTGACCGATGGCGGACTATCCTTTGCGGATGTCGAAATCGTCTGGACCAGCGCTCTGACCGGCGATGGCGACACGCCCTCCGCTGCGCTGCTTGAGGGCAGGGCGGACGCTGCGGCGGTGATCCTGCCCGATGCGCGGTTTTTGACCTCCGACGGTACTGTGGGCACCGGGGCCGAAGGTTCGGTCAAAGGCGCGACGATCCTAATCTCGACCCGCGAGGCCGCCTCTGTGATCGGAGATTATATCGCCGTGCGCGCGGATTATTTCGATGCCAATCGCGCAGATATTGCCCGCATGGTGAACGCGCTCTTCATCGCCGAAGAGGAAATGCGCCAGTTTATGGCCGATGACGGGGATGCCCGGCAGGCGCAAATGGCGGCGCTGATGGCCGACGCCTTCCTCGGGGGCTTGCCGCAGGAGGAGGGGGTGTTTCTTTGGCAAGACGCGATCACCGCCGGATGGACGGGGAATGCTAAACACTTCAGCGATCCCAATGAAGCAAGGCGCTTTGCGGTCTTGCTTGAAGAGGTCAACATCGCGCTGCGCGGTGCAGACCGGCTGGATGTGCCCGCACAGTTGGCGACGGCGGAATGGGACTATACCAGCCTAGCGGGCGGGCTCAGCAACCTCGATGATCGCCAGATCGCCGCCTTTGATCCAGAGGCCGCGGCGGCAGCAGTGCAAAAACTCCGGCGGACGGGGCAACTCGACGCGAATACCAAGATCGACTTTGAGGTTTATTTCGAGCCGGACAGCACCTCTTTCCCCCTCGCGCTTTATGCCAAGGATTTTGAGGAGATCTTGCGCCTGGCCTCGACCTATTCAGGTGCCATCATCACCGTGGAGGGGCATTCGGATCCGCTGCATTTCTTGCGGCGCGAGAAGGCCGGGGCCGAAAATGCTGAGCTTCGGGCGATCCGCACCTCAACGCAAAACCTGTCGATGGACCGGGCGATTGCGGTTGTGGATGCACTCTCTGAATATTCCGCCGAGGCGGGCCTGCGGATCAATCGGGATCAGTTCACCGTGGATGGCGTCGGGATTGCCAATCCACGCCACAACCCGCCGCAAACCGAGGCGCAATGGCGCGAGAATATGCGGGTCGTCTTTCGCGTGCTTACGGTTCAGGCCGAAGCCACCACCTTCTCACCGCTGCAATAAGGAGAGGGGCGATGCGCAAAGATGTGTTGATGGCTTTGTTGGTTGTGTTTGTGGTCGTGGCATATTCGATTTCCGATGCGCTCGATAACGTGGGCGGCCCAGCGGCGGATATAGAACCCGTTAAGCCAAACTGGAGCGCGATTGCTGCTTGGCCCGCGGTGGAGGTGCCCGATGTCGAGGCGCAACCAGATCCAAACCGCCGGATAACGGCCATTGTCTTAGACGATAGCGGCTCGATGGAGCGGCGTATCACGGAGGCTAAATCGGCTGTTGTCGCCGCACTGGAGGCGATGGCGGACGAGGATCGCGTGGCTGTTGTCGCCTTGAACGCGGGGACTGTGCTCGCGTTTCGCAGCGTGGCTGAGGCGCGGCAGAGCTTGCCAAATCTGCTGGACCCGATCCGGGCGGATGGCAGCACGCCGCTCGCCCGTTCGGTTCGCACGGCGCAAGACCTGCTTGCAGCTGAGGCGGCACGGGTGCGCGGCTTTGGCACGTTTCGGCTGATTGTCACAACCGATGGGCAGGCCGACGATGATGCGGCGCTGAATAAGGCGATTGCCAGACTGGCACGGCGCACCCCGATTCAACTCACAACGATTGGCATCAATCTTGGCGGGCGCCATGTGCTTAAGCGCGAAGATTTGGGCAGTTTCGTAGATGTTGCAAATGTGAGTGCGCTGACCGCCGCGCTCCAAGCGGCTGTGGCGGAGAATACGAATTTCGCAGCGATTACAAATTTCTAAGAGGGGAGGGGGCCTATGGGGCGCCGCATCGATTTAAACTGGGACGAATGGAATCCGGGTCTTGACACCGACGAGATGCGCCTGGCCGATGTGCTTGCAAGTCTGCCTGCCGCCGAAGCTGAAGAAGTGCCCGAGATCATTCGCCGCTATGAAAACCCGGAAAGCCCCGAGGCATTACCCGGCGCCATTACCCTGGCGCGGCATGACTGTATCCACGTGCTGTTAGGGCGCGGGTTGCACGTGCAAGATGAGGCCTTTGTGATCGGGGCAACGATGGGCGCCGCCTCGGACATCACGGGCGAGATTGTCGACTTTTTCATCCAAGTCTCAACGACGGAATATCCCAAACACTGGCGCTTTCAGCCAGAGCATATCCCTTCTTTCCGCCTTGGCGTTGGGTATTCGATGGACAATCTGAAGGGCCGAGATCTTCACTTGATCCCGCTTGAAGAGGAGCCGTGGCAATCCAAAACCGTCCGGCAGGCGCGCCGCGATCTGGGGATCGTTAAGGAAGAGCTCCGCGCTTACTTCCGCAAGGCCGAGCTGCTGGTGCCGGGCACTAGGGCAAGCCGACGCCTAGACACGTCTGCGCACCGGACCGACCGACAGCTTAATCAA
>CAYWNJ010000188.1:0-5350 GCA_964459535.1 uncultured Rhodobacterales bacterium | reverse complement strand
GGGCACGCCCAAGGATCGCGCGCGGTGCTGGCCAGAGAGCCGCGTCATCGTGCCGAAGCATTGCTCGACACGGAATCGGCGTTTCGAGATCAGCCTGTTGAAGCGTTTCTCGGAGGCGCGCAGCGGACGGTTGCGGGCAGCCTTGCGCATAATTCCATCCCGGTGTTTGCCGCGCAAACTGGCGCGGTTGGCCTTGCTGGCGTAAGCTTTGTCGGCCAGGACACGCTGAGCGCTGGCACCTTCGATCATATGTCCGAACTCCGGGCTCTCGGCGCGGTTGGCGGGCGTGGCGTGCACCTTGTCCACGAAACCCTCTTCGTCCGTGCGTGCAAAAGCCTTTTTAAAGTTGTCTAGCCATATTTGCCCATCAGGCGTGTAGCGAGATCACGCTTTAGACGTTCAACGCCTGCTGAAACAAAGCCGGATCAACATTACCGCCAGAAATCGTCACGATGACATCATCAGCCTCCAGCGCATCTTTGCGATAAAGCGCTGCGGCCAATGCCACGGCACCACCAGGCTCGGCAACCAGCTTAAGCCGTAGGAAGGCGAGCGCCATGGCATGCAAAGCCTCGGTCTCGGTAACGGTCAGACCTGCGCCGCATAGACGCGCCAATATGGGAAAGGTAATTTGACCCGGGCTTTCGGTTAAGATCGCATCGCAGATATTGCCCGAAAGCTGAGTGTTCCTTTTGATCTCGCCGGCGCTCAACGAGAGGGAGACGTCATCAAACCCCTCCGGCTCGACCGGGCGCACCTTAAAACCTGGCGCTGCGTGCTCAAGCGCGAGGGCAATGCCGGATGTCAATCCGCCGCCACCGCAGCAGACGAGAACCTCGGCCTGTTCAATCCCGGCCTCCTGCGCTTGCGCAGCAATCTCTAGACCCGTCGTGCCTTGCCCCGCGATAACTTGCGGCTCATCAAAGGGTCTGATCAGCGTTAGGCCCCGTTCCTCTGCGATGGCTGCACCAATCGCCTCTCTATCGCCACTTGCGCGGTCATAGGTGACGACCTCACCGCCCAAAGCGCGGGTGTTGTCGATCTTGAGTTGCGGCGCGTCGGCAGGCATCAAGATAACCGATGGCACACCGTGCAACTGCGCCGCATGCGCGACCCCCTGCGCATGGTTTCCACTGGAAAAAGCCATCACACCCCGCGCCCGCGTCTCGGGATCCAACGCCGACAAGGCGGACCATGCGCCGCGAAACTTAAAGCTGCCAGTATGCTGAAGGCACTCGGCCTTGACCCACACCCGCCGCTCCGCGATCTCGTCCAAAAACGGGCTGCTGAGCAAGGGCGTGCGGCGCGCGTGCCCTTTAAGGCGCTCGGCTGCGGCGTGGATCATCTCGATATTCATGTCAGCCTCCCGGCACTGAGGTTCACGCGGCGGCCAACTCTGGTATTGTTGTCAGATCGCTCAACACGTGCTGCGGTGTCCAGGGCAGGCGATCCAGCGGCTCTTGCATCCGGTTGACCCAAGCTGTCTCGAACCCATACCCGCTGGCTGCGGCGGCGTCCCAACCGTTTGAGCTGACAAAGAGCACCTCCTCTTTTGCGCAGCCAAAATGCTGACCCACCAGGTCATAAACACGGCTGTCGGGTTTAAAGATGCCAACAGACTCTACCGAAAGGCAGGTGTCCAAGACGCCCTCAATCCCGGCAGAGCGGACCGCTCCGGCCAGCATATCAGGCGATCCGTTCGACAAGATCGCGGTATTGAGCCCGCGTGCCTTTAGCGCGCCCAGCATGTCCGGCACTTCGGCATAGGCCGACAGTGTCCAATAGAGATCCAACAGATGTTGCCGCAGGCTGGCATCTTCGCCCAGGCCGGTCTTTTCCAGGGCAAAATCAAGCCCCTCCTGCGTGACCGTCCAAAAGTCGGTATGTGCGCCGGTTACTGCCCGCAGCCAGCTATATTGAAGCTGCTTGAGACGCCAAACCTCTGCCAAGCTGGGCCATTTTTCAGCCAGCGCGGCATGGCCAAGCGTAGAGGCGGCCTCGCGCGCGGCGGCGGAGACATCAAAAAGCGTACCATAAGCGTCAAAGACACAGGTGGTAATCGGCATGGGTAGCCCCCCTCATCCCTTTAGAGCGCGGGCGATTTGGGCCCGCTAGAGGTTCTCGGGTTGCGGCATGCCCAAGACATGAAAGCCGCCATCAACCCGTACTATCTCTCCGGTAGTAAACGCCCCCGCGTCGGAGGCGAGATAAACAGCCGTCCCGCCGACCGCCTCCAACGTTGCGTTCGAGCGTAGGGGCGCATTTTGATCAGTATGCTTGTAGGTTTTGCGCGCGCCTGCAATGGCGGACCCGGCCAGGGTCTTCATCGGACCAGGAGAAATCGCGTTCACCCGAATACCATCAGGCCCAAGATCATTGGCCAAATAGCGCGTGGCGCTTTCCAAGGCAGCCTTTGCGACCCCCATAACATTATAGTTGGGGACCACCCGATTTGAGCCCAAATAGGTCAGGGTGAGCAACGTACCGCCCTGTTCGCACATAAGCGGATGCGCCCGCCGCGCCACTTCGATAAAGCTATATGCGCTGATATCCATCGAATGTTTGAAATTCGCCCGCGTGGTGTTCAGAAACCGCCCGGTTAGCTCTGACTTGTCCGAAAACGCAATCGCATGGACCAGAAAATCAATGCTGGACCAACGCGCGCCGATCGCCTCAAAGGCGGCGTCCAAGCTTGCATCGTCCGTCACATCCACATCGACCATCAGATCCGAGCCGACCTCTGCCGCCAGCGGCGCAAGGCGCTTGCCAAATGTCTCGCCCTGATAGGTAAAGGCCAGCTCCGCGCCCGCCTCATGCATTGCCTTGGCGATCCCCCAAGCAATTGAGCGGTCATTCGCCACGCCCATGACGATGCCGCGTTTTCCCTCTAGCATTTGTGTCACTCAAGCACCCTTAGTCCAGATAGCGCGATAAGATCATTGATCCGTTGGTCCCGCCAAAGCCGAAAGAATTTGTCATAACCGAGTCAAGGCCCGCCTCGGGGACAAGTGCCATAGCAATCTCGCTGGCGTCAAAAGCAGGATCAAGCGTTTCGATGTTAATAGATGGCGTTATAAAATCATCGCGCAGCATCAGCAGGCAGAACACCGCCTCTAGCGCGCCCGCCGCGCCTTGCGCATGCCCTGTCATGGACTTTGTAGAGCTGACCAAAGGCTGCGTGCGCCCCGCGAACGCACGCCGTACCGCCGCCATCTCGGGCACATCGCCGGCGGGGGTCGAGGTGCCGTGGGCATTGATATACCCAACCGAGCGGCCCTCGGGCAGGGTGCTTAGGGCCAGGCTCATCGCAAGCTCTGCGCCCTCGCCTGAGGGGGCAACCATATCATGCCCATCGGATGTCGCGGCATAGCCCGTCACCTCGGCATAGATCTTGGCCCCGCGCGCTTTGGCGTGCTCCAGCTCTTCGAGCACCAAAATGCCGCCACCGCCCGAGATGACAAACCCGTCCCGGTCTGCATCAAAGGCGCGCGAGGCCCGTTCGGGTGTGTCGTTATATTTCGAGGACATCGCCCCCATGGCGTCAAAGAGGCACGAGAGCGTCCAATCGAGCTCTTCTCCGCCACCGGCAAACATAAGGTCCTGTTTGCCCAGCATAATCTGCTCTGCCGCGTTGCCGATGCAATGCAAAGAGGTCGAACAGGCGGAGGTGATCGAATAGTTGATGCCCTTGATCTGATACGCGGTCGCCAGATTGGCGCTGATCGTCGAAGACATGCATTTTGGCACAGCAAACGGGCCGATCCGCTTGGTCGCTTCGGTCTTGAGCACGGTCTGATGCGCGGTAAGCATCGCCGAGGTGGACGGACCGCCGGACCCTGCAATCAGCCCGGTTCTTGGGTTTACGATATCCGCTGGCTCAAGGCCCGCATCTGCAATCGCCTCGGCCATTGCGATATAGGCATAGGCGGCGCCAGGCCCCATAAACCGCAGCGTCCGCTTGTCTACATGCGCGCTCGGGTCAAGTTTCAACGTTCCGGCGATTTGGCTGCGAAACCCATGCGCGGCCATGTCCGCGTTTGCTTCGATACCCGAGCGGCCTGCCTTGAGGCTGTCCAAGACTTCGCCCGCATTATTCCCGATGGACGAGACGATCCCTAGCCCGGTGACCACAACACGGCGCATCGGCGCTCCCCCTTCTCAATTTCATGTCTATCTAAACGCCGATATCCCATAGCGCAACCCGTGCACGCGGCTCCCTTGGGAAGGCGCTCAGCCCGCTTCGGCCAAGAACCGTTCGGCCTCAAGCGCGGCCATACAGCCCATCCCAGCAGAGGTCACAGCTTGGCGATATTTGTGATCCGTCAGATCCCCCGCCGCAAAAACGCCGGGGATCGAGGTCTCGGTGCTATCGGGCTTTGTTACGACATACCCGCCCATATGGGTTTCCAGCACATCTTTGACCAGCTCATTCGCGGGCGCGTGGCCAATGGCGATAAAGACGCCCTTGGCGGCGATTTCCGAGATTTCGCCGGTTTTGACATTGCGCACCCGAACCCCCTCGACGCCAAGCGGATCTTCCGCACCATAGACCGCGTCTAGCTCGTGGAACCAAAGGGGCTCAATCTTGGGGTGCTTGAGCAGGCGATCTTGCAAGATTTTTTCGGCGCGCAGCGTATCCCGGCGATGGATCAGCGTGACCTTTGAGGCGAAATTGGTCAGGAACAGCGCCTCTTCGACCGCCGTATTGCCGCCACCGACAACGACAATCTCTTGACCGCGATAGAAAAACCCATCGCATGTCGCGCAGGCAGAGACGCCAAATCCTTTGAACTTCTCTTCAGAGGGCAAGCCGAGCCATTTGGCCCGCGCCCCCGTCGCCAATATCAGCGCATCCGCGATATATTCTGCACCGCTATCGGACTGGCAGTGGAACGGGCGGCTGGAGAAATCAATCGACGTGATAATATCGCCGATGATCTGGCAGCCCATCTCTTGGGCGTGCTCTTGCATCCGCACCATCAAGTCGGGCCCCTGAACCGTCGCATCGCCGGGCCAGTTCTCAACCTCGGTCGTCGTGGTTAGCTGCCCCCCCGGCTCCAGCCCTTGAACCAAGATCGGCTCGAGCATCGCTCGGCTCGCATAGACTGCCGCAGTATAGCCCGCAGGCCCAGAGCCAATGATAAGAACCTTAGTCCGGTGTATGTCGCCCATTTCTGCCCCACGATTCCAAAAATGTGTTTCGGATATAGTCGCTGCGCGCTAGAGCCGAAAGCCCCAGCGAAACATTGGGCCACCTAAAGCATCCGACCTTTAGCCTGAGGCACATCGCCCCGAACATATCTCCCGCGCAACAGGTACTGTTGCGCCGCGCCGTTCCGCCCCCACGGGG
>CAYWNJ010000187.1:0-5355 GCA_964459535.1 uncultured Rhodobacterales bacterium | reverse complement strand
CGTGCGCCTTCCTTAGGATGCACCCCAAGACCGGGGGCTTCGGGCAGGTGCAAATGCCCATCGGGCGCGCGCGGGCCGCGCCCGCCTGCGATATCGACGGTGAGCATGTCTTGGCAAGCCCAGACCGCGTGGCAGGCGTGGTCGGGGATTGTTGCGGCGAGGTGAAGCGCCTCTGCGTCGGCCAGGACCGAGCCGCCCGTTGCCATCACGAACATATCGATGCCATGGGCGAGGGCGATGTCGCGCATTCGTGCAGCTTTGGTCAGGCCGCCAATGCGGTTGAGTTTAATCCCGAACACCTCGGCCAGGCCGTCCCGCGCGATCTGGGCGGCATCTTGGAGCGTCACCAGGCTTTCATCGACCGAGACGGGGGCGGCGTGTTTGCTGCGAATAGCGGCGATATCATCGAGGCTTTCGCCGGGCTGCTCGAACATAACGTGCAGGTCTTCGGTGGCGTGCATCACCCGGAGCGCTTGCTGGCGGGACCACGCGCGGTTGACATCGTAGAGTATGATTTCGGTCTCGGGGCGGTGCGCCTCGACATCGCGGATGCGGGCGATGTCTCGGGCCACATCGCCGCCGACTTTGACGGAATGGGCGACATATCCGCGATCGCGGTAGCGTTGCAGTACGTCGCGGGTTTCAGCGATATCCTTGGCTCCAACCGAGCTTGCAATCGGGCGCGGGGTGCGCGAGCCGCCACCCATTAGGTCCGCGATGGGAAGCCCCGCTGCTTGGCCCGCAATGTCCCAGCAAGCCATGTCGATGGGGCTTTTGGCGTAGAGGTGCCCGGGCAGGGCAAGATCCATCGCGCGCTCAACATCCAAGACGCGGCGCGGGTCCAGGCCGATGAGGAAAGGGGCCATCGTCTCAGCACCGGCGCGAATGCCGGGGCCGTGGGCGGGGACATAGGTATGGCCCCATGGCGTGCCTTCGCCCCAGCCGGTGAGCCCGGCGTCACTTTCGAGTTTTATGAAGGTCGCGTCGAGGGTCTCGAATTTCAATCGCCCGCCGGAGAGCCAGTAGGGATGTTCGAGCGGGAGGTTCGCTTGGTAGACGGAAATGGCGGTTATTTTCATCGGGCGGCTCTTGGGTTGAGAGGGGGGTGGGGGCTCTGCCCCCGTCCTGCGGACTCCCCCGGGATATTTTTCGCAAGAGGAAGGATCATGGGATGGAAAGGATTGGGAGGCCGAGGGCGTCAAAATCGGGGGTGGTGCCGAGGCCTGGGGTGTCGGGGGCGTAGAGTTTGCCATTGTGGACGGTGGGGCCGCCGAGGCCTGTGGGGCGGGTGTTGTAGTTCATCAAGTCGGTGGTGTTTGCGAGGTACTCGGGCGGGGTTGAGGCGGCGAAATGGGCGACGGTCGCGGAGGTAATCTGGCCGCCCCAGGTGTCTTCGGCGACGACGGGGATGCGGTTTTCGACCAGGAAGTCGCGGACCCGGCGGGCTTTGCTGAGGCCGCCCAGGTTGGAGATTTTTAGGCAACAGATTTCAGCGCCGCGATCTTGGACAACGCGCGTGGCCGCTTCGAGCCCGGTGATGCATTCGTCGAGTTTCATCGGTTGGGACGCCACGCGGCGAACCTGTTGGCATTCGGCGTAGGTTTTGCAGGGTTGTTCGAGCGTATAGTCTAGGTCTTTTGTTGCCCGGGCGACGCGGATGGCATCGTCGACGCGCCAGCCTTGATTGGCGTCGGCAAAGGCGCGCTCTTCGGGGTTGAGGAGTGGGACGGTCATGGTGATGCGGTCGATATCTATGCGCCAATCCGCGCCGACTTTGATTTGGAATTGCCGGTAACCTGCATCGCGATGGGCGTGAAGCTCGGCTTGGGTCGCCTCTAGGTCCTTTTGCGGGGCGACGCGGTAAAGCGGGGCACCGTCGGTGAGTTTGCCGCCAAGCAGCATCCACACGGGCTGATCGGTCTCTTGACCGAGTATGTCCCAGCACGCGGCGTCGATGGGGGCTTTGGCATAGCCGTGACCTTGGATAAGACTATCCAGCAGGCGCTCAATCCGGGCCACTTGCCTTGGGTCTTCGCCCAAGAGCTTAGGGGCGACATGGGAAAAGAGCGCGGGCACGCCGGCGGAGAAGGCCACCATGTAGTTCTCGCCGCAGGGGGTGAACTCGCCGCAGCCTGAGAGCCCTGCATCGGTGTCGATCACCACGACGGAGGCGCGGGCGACGGTCAGCGGGTTGCCAGCGCCCCAGGTATAGGTGCCGCCGATATAGGGCAAATCGGTTTGGTAGAGGCGCAGGCGGGTGATCTTCATGCTGGGATGCGTGCCTTTCCAGCCAGGCCCGCGCCGCGCCAGAGGACAAGTGTCAGGATCGCTGCGTCTTGTGTTGTCATCGCATGGAGCTGATTTGAGCTGTGCTGCTTGGCGTCGTTTTGCTGGACATGCAGCGGTGCGTCGCCTTCGGCTTCGAAGATCGCTGTGCCCGCGGCGACATAGTAGATCTCTTCGGCCTCGTGACGGTGCCATGGGTAGTAGAGGTCACGCCCCCAGATGCCGACAAAGGCGCGCACGGTCTCGCTGACATAATGTCCGGTGGGGCCGAGAAGTTCGAACCAGCCATAACGCGCGAGGAAGTCTGCGCCGACTTCGGCCTCTGAATAGCTGCGACGCCATTCGGCGAAGGGGGCGGCGGCCTGGACGGCCCTAGCATAGCGCGCGTTCAGCGGGTCAAGGCCTGCCGGGTCCAAGCTTTGCTCTAGCGTTCCGAGCATCGGGATTGCGTGTGAGGCGCGTGGGACAAAGGGGGCATCTGGTAGTGTTCCGTTGAACGCTTTGAGCGCGGGGTGGGTTTCGACCAGTGCTTGCGCAGCGCTGAGGAGCTCGGCAAAGGTGGCCTCGGCGGTGCTGGGATGAGATGTTTGGGGGGTCGTTTTGACGGTCATGGGGTCACCACAATGTTGCCGACATGGGCTTTGTCGATAAAGGCCTGCTGGGCTGTTTTGAACTCGGAGAGCGGATAGGTCGCTGCGAGGAGGGGTTTGATCTCGCCGCGCTCGATATAGCCGATCACATCGCCGAAAATATGCGGCGGGATGACGGTGGAGCCGGTGAAGGTCAGGTCGCGCAGATAAAAGGTGCGCAGGTCCAGTTCGACCAGCGGCCCGGCGATGGCGCCTGAGCAGGTGTAGCGCCCGCCGCGGGAGAGCGCGTCAATCGCTGTCCCAAAATAGGGCCCGCCGACGATGTCTGCGACCACATCGACGGTTTCAATGCCGGTGACCTCGGCCAATGTGCCTCGCAGGTCGGAGGGCGCGCGGTCGAGCAGGAAATCCGCGCCAAGAGATGTCATCTGCGCATGTTTCGCGTTGGAAGCCAGGGCGATGACCGTCGCCCCACGCCGTTTGGCCAGTTGCACCAAGGCAGAGCCAACGCCGCCCGATGCGCCTGTGACCAGCACGCGGTCGCCGAGGCCGACATTGGCGCGCACCAGCATGCCTTCAGCGGTGGTGTAGCTGCAGGAAAAGGTCGCCAGCTCGGCATCGCTGAGCGTGCTTTGGATCGCGCCGACATTGCGATAATCGGCGGTGCAGAACTGGGCAAAGCCGCCATCCCGCTCGGAGCCGAAATACCCCGCCTTGTCCATATTCATCGGCTCAGACCAATCGCGCAGCCAGCCATCGGTCAGCACGCGCTGGCCAAGTAGCTCAGCCGGGGCGTTTTCGCCCAGGGCAACCACCTCGCCCACCGCATCCGCACCTTGAATGCGCGGCAGTTGGATCGGCGCGCCGCCCCAAGTTGGATCGGCGTCATCCACCTCTTCAAACGCGTCACCTGTGGTGGCATCGCTCACGGTTTTTGAATACCAGCCCGAGCGGGTATTCACATCCGTATTGTTGAGCCCACACGCACCGACTTTGATCAGCACATCATCCGGGCCGGGGACGGGCTTGGGCCAATCGGTGTGGTAGTCCATCGCGTCCATCCCGCCATGGCGGTGCAAGACAAAGGCGTTCATCGTGTCGGTCATATATCGGTCCTTGGCAGAGCGCTGTTTGGGTCATAGGCCGGAGCATCCAAGACCCGTCCGGGCCGGTTTTCCCCCGCAATTACGACCTCTATGTCGCGTCCAGGCACATTTGCCTCGGGTTTTATGTAGCAAAACGCGAGAATTTTACCGATCGTGTGCGCATAGGCGACCGATGCGGTGGAGCCGATGACCTGGCCATCTGCCAGAACCGCCTCGCCGCCATGCCCGTCATGCTGCCCGTCTGGCTCGATTTCGAGATAAGCGCAGACCCAGGGCATATCAGTGTTCAGCGTTTTATCCTTGCCGACAAACTCCTTGCTCTGATCGACAAAGCGCAGAACATCGGCCTCGGCTAGGGTCACTTCGTTGGTCAGCTCCCCTGCCCCTTTAAAGCCCTTCTCCATCCGCAGCGCATTCATCGCAAAGCTTCCGTAATCCTCTAGCCCGAGGGGTTCGCCCGCCGTCCGGAGTGCCTCGTAGACCGTCAGAGCGGCGGCGTTAGGCATGTGCAGCTCCCAGCCAAGCTCGCCCGCATAAGACATGCGGAAGGCCCAGACAGCCTCTCCGGCGATTGTGATCTGCTGGGCTGAGAGCCAACGGAAGCCCGCATTGCTAAGATCTGCATCGGTGCAAGCCCCCAGGATTTGGCGCGCGCGTGGGCCGTTAAGGCTCAGCGCTGCCCAATCGGCTGAAAGGTCAGTGAGCTGCGCCTCTGCGCCAAGCTCGGCGCGGCCCCAGGCGAGGTGATCCATAAGCCGCTGCGCAAAGAACGCGGCACAGACCAGGTAAAAGCGATCCTCGGCCAAGCGCACGACGGTCGTTTCCAGCTCGATCCGGCCCCGTCGGTTGAGCATATGGGTCAGGGCGATCCCACCCACTTTGCGCGGCAGCTTATTGGCGCAAAGGTGGTCGAGCAGTCTGAACGCATCCGGGCCTGAGACTTCAACCTTGGTGAAGGCGGTGATGTCCATGATCCCCGCCGCTTCGCGCACCGCGCGGCACTCGGCGGCAACGATGTCATGGACGGGTGTACGGCCAAAGCCGTAATGGTCCTCTTGCGCCACGCCATCGCGGGCGAACCAGCGGGGACGTTCAAAGCCGAACACCTCTTCGAACACCGCGCCCTTGGCCTCAAGCTGCGTATGCAGCGGCGAGGGCTTGACCGGACGCCCGGCGAGGCGGTTGAAATGTGGGAACGGGATTTCGTGGCGCAGGCAGTAATCTTCTTTCGCCTTCACAACCTGCCATTCTTTGGTGGCGTAGGGTCCAAAGCGGCGCGGATCAAACTCTCGCATCGAGATATCCGCCGCGCCATGCACCATCCAGCGCGCCAATTCGCGGGTCAGGCCAGGCCCCCAGCCAATGCCAATCTG
>CAYWNJ010000186.1:0-5362 GCA_964459535.1 uncultured Rhodobacterales bacterium | reverse complement strand
TATCATAGCCGCCAGAGGTGACCCGCGCTTGACCAAGTGTCAAGCAGGCCGCGCGGAGTTAGCCGACGTGAAAGAGGCTTTGGAACATCCGAGGGTCCAAGCTGGATTGGTGAAAGGTCTCACCCTCTGTCAGGACAGAAACCGCGTCATGGCTGTGCAAGCTCTCCTGATGGCTGGCAATCACGCGGAAATCACTCACGCGAATATCCGCCAGCAGTTCTTGGCAAAAGAGGCGCGCCGCATCCTCAACAAAAATCGGGTTTGCGGCGTTCAGCTCGGCAAAGGCTTGTTCATCTTCGCGCTTGACCATCACCTGCGTCTCGGTCGGAACCGCACGGCGGCAGGCCTCGATCAAATCTTCGAACCACAGACACTCCGCGCCCTCTTCGATCAGGACCGAGATACGCGCAACCGAGCGCTGAGAATGCGGCGTTGCGAGCTGTCCGCGTGTCGCCCGCGCATGCTCGCTGAGTTCCAAAGAGCAGGGGCAGGTCGAGGAATAGACGTAATCGAGATGCACGATCTTTTTGCGCACGCCTGCCTCTTCGACCAGCTCCAGCGCGATGTCGTAATACTGATACCCGGCGAGACCAGAGCGCAAGCTCTCAACCTTCATTGGAAAACTAAAGCGCATTTGGATACGGGCATCAAAGCTCTCAAGATCCGCCTTATAGTCGTCAAGGGCCGCTTCGATGACTTCAAAGCTAAAGGTCTTATCCGCGTGCTTGTAGAAGGAGCGCATGATGCGGGACATATTGATGCCCTTCTTATCCGCCTCCAGCGACACCGTACCAGTAATCGAGCTTTCCAGCGTCAGCACCTCATTCGCGCGGGTCTGAAAGCGGATCGGCAGGCGGAAATTCGAAATGCCCACATGCTGGATCTGCTGTTTGGCCCCGCGAATAAGGCTGGACGGTCCGTTTTGCAGATCGGGCAGCCCCGCCTTATAGGCCGCGTCCACCGCAAACCCCTCGGGATATTCCCGCGAGAAGGCCGGATACTCAGCCGCCTTGGCCCCCGGAATAAACCGCGCAAGTGCCGGATCGAGTTCCATTACGTCGGATTGCTTTGCCGATTGAGCCCATTTTCTAAGCAATTCCAGGGCCGCCTCGGCCTCTGTCCGCTCGGGTATTGTGTGCAAATTGGGCGCATGAATATTCATGGAAGTAGCCCCCCTATCTTTAGCTGTGCATTTGTTAACCTATGATCGACCGATGCCGATTGCCAATCTTTCCCATAAATACGGGCACATTGTGACTTTGGATCACGTAAAGTTGTAGAATTCGTAAACGCTTCGTTTTTCTTGGTACAGTATCAAACCGCCTCAAGCGCCGCGCGCATGTCGTCCAGCAGATCCTCTGTCGCTTCGAGGCCAATCGAGACGCGGACGAGCCCCTCGGTAATGCCAAGCCGGGTGCGCTGCTCGGCGGTTAGTCGTTGATGGGTTGTCGTTGCCGGATGGGTCAGGATGGTTTTCGCATCTCCCAGATTGTTCGAAAGCACACCAATCTTGATCGCATTCAGAAACCGAAACGCCGCCTCTTGCCCGCCCGCAAAGTCCAGCGACAAAACCGTTCCCCCTGCGCCCATCTGCCGCTTAGCCACCGCGTGATTGGGGTGGCTGGGCAGACCAGGATAAAGGACGCGCCTCAGCGCGGGGTGCCCTTCAATGGCCGCCGCTATGGCCAAGGCACTTTGGGTTTGAGCGCGGACCCGGAGCTCTAGCGTCTCGAGCCCTTTGAGCATCATCCAAGCGGTGAAGGGCGACATCGACCCGCCCGTGTGCTTCATATAGGGCTCAATCGTCTCACGAATAAACGCGCGTGTTCCAAGCACGACGCCGCCGAGTGCCCGGCCCTGCCCGTCGATATGTTTCGTGGCGGAATATATAACGACATCTGCGCCCTGGCTCAGCGCGTCGGACCACACGGGCGTTGCAAAGACGTTGTCCACCATCACGCAAGCGCCCGCCGCATGGGCCAACTCCGCGACCGCCGCGATGTCGATGACCTCAAGCGTTGGGTTCGAGACGGTTTCAAAAAACACCACATCGGTCTTTTGCTGAAGCGCCGCCCGCCAAGCCTCAAGGTCTGTCCCATCGACCAGAACTACCTCGACGCCATAGCGGCGCAGGATCTCTTCGAGCACGTAAAGGCAGGACCCAAAGAGCGCGCGCGATGCCACCACACGCCCGCCCGCGCCAAGCGTCGCCATAAGCGCGCCCGAGACCGCGGCCATACCGCTCGCCGTGGCAAAGCCATCTTCGGCCCCTTCAATCGCGGCAATCCGCTCTTCAAACATGCGCACGGTTGGATTGCCAAAGCGCGCATAGATGAATTCATCGTCCCCCGCAGCCTCGAACCGGGCGGCGGCGGCTTCGGCGCTGTCATAGACAAACCCTTGGGTCAGAAAAATCGCCTCCGAGACCTCGCCATATTGGCTGCGGCGCGTGCCAGAATGCACGGCGTGCGTTCGCCTTTTCATCTACCATCCTCCGTCGGCCCAGCTGCTACGGGCCAACAAAAAAGCTCCAAACGCGGTCAAGCGAAGGGAGCCTCACTGACCTTTTAGCAGCATGTTTAACGTGGCCCGCAATCCGGTTCCAAATCGCCACGCTTTGGTGGTAATCGCCAAAGTGTTGCACGTCAACACCGTCACGGTGCTGTAACCCAACCTTCATCCTAGCGTCATATCCCCCTGCAATGAGGGCACCACTAGATCTGGTAGAGGGCGGCGCGATGCCAATACTAAGATTGAATGCCGAGGCGGACAGGCTGGCCGTTCATGGCGCGTCGGTCTGCGCCAGAGACGCGCTTTGGCAGGCAGCGCGCGGCGGGGACGGACCTATTCTGGTGATGATCCATGGCTATAAATATCATCCCGGCGATCCCCAGAACTGCCCGCACCTGACACTCTTCGCCCCTGCGGCGCTCGACTGGGCACCTGCAAACGCGCACTGGCTTTCGCAGCTCGGCTTTGAAAGCGGATGCGCTGATGAGGGGTTGGCCATTCCCTTCGGCTGGGCCGCCCGGGGTTGGCTTCAAGATGTTGCCCGCCGTGCGCGGAGCGCAGGGCAAGTGCTGGCGCAGACGCTTCGGAGGCTTAAGGCGGCAGCGCCGGAACGCCCGGTTCACCTCCTCACCCATTCAATGGGATCAGAGCTGGCCTTAGAGGCACTCCATCATCTGCCGCCGGGCGGTATCCAGCGGATCATTGCGCTAAACGCCGCCAGCTATCAAAGCCGGGCTAGAGCGGCGCTTGAGAGCCCCGCTGGGCGGCAGACCGAGTTCATAAACGTCACAAGCGCCGAGAATGCCGTGTTCGATTTGGCCTTTGAGTGGATGATCCCGCCGCCGCAACGCAATGATCGCGCGCTCGGCGCGGGGCTGGCGCATCAGAACGCCCTGACGCTCCGTTTGGATTGCGGGGCGGGGTTGCGCGCCTTGGCGCGGTTTGGTCATTCTATCGCACCGCCCCGGCGGCGCATTTGCCATTGGTCGGCCTATACCCGCCCCGGCGCGCTGCGCTTTTATCAGGCGCTGTTTCGCGAGCCTGAACGCTTGAGACTAGAGGCTCTCCGAACTGCACTTCCAGAAGGCCAAAGCGGACGCTTTGCACGATTATTTGACGCCCCACTCCCGCGCGCCCCCTTGCCAGTGCTGCGAAAAGGGGCTTCTTATTAGCGGTGTGGCTGACCCTGCGCGTGTGGATACTTGGCGCAGCGGCTCAGCTTAACGAAATACGCGCGGCGATGGAGAGGATGATGAATGCACCGATTGACCTCTATTTTTGGCCCACGCCAAATGGCTGGAAGGTCTCGATTGCACTAGAAGAGATGGGGCTGCCCTATCGCTTGCGCCTCGTCGACATCACCAAAGGCGCCCAGTTCGAGCCTGAATTTCTAAAGATTTCACCCAATAACCGAATGCCCGCCATTGTTGACCCTGAGGGCCCAGATGGCGCGCCCATCAGCATCTTTGAAAGCGGGGCCATTTTGCTTTACCTGGCGCGCAAATCGGGGCTCTTTGGCGGCGCCACAGCCCGAGAGCATATCGCGGTTAACGAATGGCTGATGTGGCAGATGGGCGGTCTTGGTCCCATGGCGGGGCAGACTCATCACTTTTGGAAATACGCCCCGGCAATGGACCCGCCAAATGACATTCCTTATGCCAAGGAACGATACGCCCGCGAAACGGCGCGGCTCTATGGTGTGCTCGACCGGCAGCTGGCGGAAAACGCCTTTGTGGCCGGAGATTTTTACTCGATTGCGGATATGGCGATTTGGGGGTGGGCCAGCCTTTGGGAAGGTCAACAACATGATATAACAAGCACACCGCATCTTGCCCGTTGGCTTGAGACACTTGGCGCGCGCCCGGGCGTTCAACGGGGACGCGCGCTGGCGGCGGGCAAGCGGGCCGCACTGCAAAATGTGAGTGCCGCCCAAGACGCCTTATTTCGTAAATAGGCCCGAATATGCAACGCCGATCTACAGGGAGAATAGGGGCTCCATCGCAGTGTCCCAACTTCAAAGACGCCACATGTCGCGAAACATTAAAGCGCCAAAGCTTTGGGGGGTAAGGCAGTTATTCTAAAGAAACCTCCTGCTCAAGATCGCCAGATCAATCTGGCAACAAGAACAACTTTCAGGCCGTTGGGAGCGGGGTGACATGCCTCTAGCGCGAGACCCTCAAAGCTGCGCTCGGCCTCTTTGCTGAGATTGATGACGATGGGCAGGCCGCTGCGCATGGTAGTGAGCGCCCCAAGTTAGATGCCGAGGCCGCGGCGGGCCGTATAGCGAAGCGCATTGAGCGGACCAGCATATTGGATGTGACCCGCCCCCGCCGGTCCCTAATTCATAGCCAGAGTTTGCGGATTTGGTTTTCGTAGTCTTCGTCGTCAGTTTGGGCAAACGCGCCGAGCACGGAGCCCTCCAATTGCTCAAGCGTCCGGCGCGCTTCAACGGGTGTTTGATTGCCGCGCGATGAATGCGGCCTGATGTGGTTGTAATCGTATCGCCAGAGCGCCAGCTTTCGTCGTGCATCCTCCAAGCTGTCGAACATCTCCTCGTTCAGAAGCTTATCTCGGAAGCTGCCGTTCAATGACCCGATGAAGGCATCGAGCTCGCGTGCCACCCGGGCACCCAAGATGCTGGTGTCAGCGATCAGGCAAAAGATCTCACAACAGCAATCGTCGTTCACCGCCAGGATACGGAACCTGCGAGATGCGCCGAACGTGTCAGACAGAAAGCCCAAAGACCAACGCTCACCATGCCTCAGAGCCTCGGGTAATCATTGCAATGCTCTTTGCGGGGATCATCAGCTATTTCATGTCGGCCCCAGTTGTTGCTTTGACTAGTGTTACC
>CAYWNJ010000185.1:0-5377 GCA_964459535.1 uncultured Rhodobacterales bacterium | reverse complement strand
CGGGCGCTTTAAATTTAGCGGCCCGCCGCCTGTTCGTCCTCGTAGGTCAACGCATCACCATCTTCCGTTTCAATCTCTAGGATCGAGACTTCGGGCGGGGGCAGAAGCTCGGGCTCGAGCGAGCCAAGCGTTGCGGCTGTGGGGCGCCGGAAGATAAGCACATGGCGCCACTGCGTGCTGGTTCCCGTCAACCCAGCCCGTTCCTGAGAGGGCAACATCTCAGCGCGCTGATATTCCCAACCCTCCGCCGCTTGGGCATTAATCTGAACCTCTAAGGCAAGGGCAAAGCGCGCCTCTGCCCCTTTGGTGCCCTTTGCCTTTAGGCCGCGATTGGTTGCGGGAACAACCTTGTACTCATAGTGAGTCATCAAAGTCTCCAGCTTTCGGATGGTCTGGGCAAAGGCTTCGCATTAGCGCGCTTGGTGACGGGAGGGACGGTCGAAGTCAAGCGGCTCAAACCTTTCGCCGAACGGATATTTTCCGCCCAGCCCGCTCTGGCCAAGGCAGCGCCGCGTGTGCGTCTTGCATTTTGGCAAGGTTCTCCAAAATTTCCGACGGCATGGGGGCTACGCGGGGACCTGATTGGTCAACATGCAGGGTTAGCGCCTCACCTGTCGCGGCCAGCCAGCCATCAATATGGCGCAATTCCTGAAAGACGTGGAACCGTTTTTCATCGTGATCCAACAGCTGAAACGTCGATCTCGCAGTATCGCCGGGCTTCAACTCTTGCACATAGCAGACGTGGAACTCGGCAAGATAGGTCGTGCAGCCCGTCCGCGCACGGTAATCAGGGCCAAAACCAAGCAGCGGGTAGGCTTGATCTGCGCATTGATCCATCAGAACCGAGTAATAGGCCATGTTCAGATGGCCGTTATAGTCGATCCATTCGGGCTTGATCGACAAAGGGGAGGAACGAAACGGGGCAGTCATTCGCTGAACAAATCGTATTCGCCCAGGCAGGGCAAGCCCTTTGACGGTCTCAGCTAGGGCGCGCACCCCTTAGAACGGATACCGGACGCGTCAGGTCTAAACTCGGATAGCCTTAGCGTTGCCGAAAACCCAGCAGGCGGCGCAGACGTCCGCTTTGCTCACCAACTGCGTCTTCTGTCGCCTCCCAGCGATCCTGAAGCCGCGCCAAGGTCGGATCAAGGCGCTGCCTTCGAAACCGCCGCCAGCGTATGCGCAGCGCGAGCAGCACGAACCCCAGAAGCGATAAGATAATAAGATTGGTCCAAGGCACCCCCTTCGAGACATCCGGCCCAGAGACCGGGCGAATATGGGTGGCATTTGGGAAAATTGTCCAAAGCTCGTTGCGCCAGCCGTAATGTGTGATCACAAGCCATTGCGGATCATCGCGGGTCGAGATGCGATCTGCCGCTTCGGTATAAAGATTGTTGGTATCAAACTTGAAATAGGGCGGCCAGCTCCACCCGGTATCTTCGTTGCGATACACCATGGGCTCGCCGTTCGCGCGCACGGTCTGGATAAATTGCACATCGCGGTTGATCAGCGCATCGCTTTGCTGGTCTGGCCTAGTCCAAAATATCCGCGTCCAGTCGTTCAGTTCCTGGCGCTTTTCAAAGGTCTCGACGATCCGCACGATATCTTTCTGCGGGAGCGTATAGTGCAAGAACGCCGCGACCAGCAGCCAAAACAAAAGGGTGAGTGTCCAGCCAGCATAGCGCATCAGGTGACCGTTGTCAGATAGATCAGCGCGCCGATACAGAGGGTTGGAATGACATAGACCGACAGAATAAGGTTACGTCTCAGCGACACCTCATAGCGGGCCAGCCCATTCTGCACAAAGGTTTCAAGATCCCCGTTTGAGCCGGATGCGGTCCATTCTGCCTCGAGCGCGCGGCGGTGCAGGGCGCGCGCATAATACCACAGGCACAGGTAGAAAACGGTCAGTACCGCAAAGCCAACCACGAAAACGCGTCCAAGCGCGAACATGCCTCTACCTCCTCTGGCTCGGGTCCCGCCCATGCGTCAACACTAACCCAGCGCGCCATATCGTCGTATTAGGATATATGCACGCGCAAAGATTTATCTAGTGGAGGAATTAAAAGCCTCCGGCGTTGGAGCTGAAGCACCCGGCGGTCATTCAGATAGCGCCGCTTCGTGGGAGCGGAACTGCGCGAGAGATATGTTCGGGGCGGGCGCCCTCAGGTCAAAGGTAGGACGCTTCAACCGGAGCACGTCCTGCGCCCCAATGTCCACTGGACGATAGCGCTCATCGCGCCTAAAAGCAGTGGTATTCGATGCGTATAGGTTAGGATTTGGCATGGGCGTTGCAGCGACATTCAAGCGACTGTTCACCTGGTGGGACAGTGCCACCATCGGCACCCAGATTTGGACCTGGCGCAAGGGCGAGAAAGTTGGCGAAGATGCGGCGGGCAATGTCTTTTACCGCACCGCTGATGATCAGCGCCGCTGGGTGATCTATAATGGCGAGGCCGAGGCAAGCCGGGTCAGCCCCGAATGGCACGGCTGGTTACACCGCACATGGGAGGCCCCGCCAACAGAGGTGCCGCTCGCCCGTAAGGACTGGGAAAAGCCGCATCAGGAAAATCTAACCGGAAGCGCGCTTGCCTATGCGCCACCGGGCTCCATCCGGCGCGGAACGCCAGAGCCGCGCTCGGATTACGAAGCCTGGCGTCCCGAATAGGCGAACCCATGGCACAGAATAGGCTAGAAATCTTGGTTGGTGGCGCGGTCTTGGCGGCGGCAATTGGGTTTGGCGTCTACGCTGCGCAGATCGCGGGCGTGGCACGTAGCAGTGACAGCTACCCGTTGACTGCCTCCTTTCGCAGCCTCGAAGGGGTGACAATTGGCAGTGATGTGCGCCTCGCGGGCGTCAAAGTTGGCACGGTCTCTGATATCGCACTCAACCCCGAGACGTTCCGGGCCGAGACAACCGTTTCAATTGACAGCGATATTTCGATCCCCGATGACAGCGCGATCATCATTAGCTCAGAGGGGCTCTTGGGCGGAAGCTTTGTTGAGATCATGCCCGGCGGCTCGCCCTTTACCTTTGGTGCGGGCGATGAAATTGCAGATACCCAAGGCGCGGTCAGCCTGGTGACACTCCTCATGCGCTTTGTCGGAGGGGAGGGGCAGTGATCCGATGGGGGGTGCTGTTAGCTTGCGTCCTAACCGCCGCGCCTGCGCTTGGCCAAGAGGTGACGCTTGGCTCTGGCGCTGTCTTGCGCGCGCTCGACAAGTTTAGCGGGCAAGTCACCGACCTTAGGGTGCTCTCTGGCGAGACCGCCGAATTCGCGCGGCTTTCAATCCGGGTCGGCGAATGCCGCTACCCTAGCGAAAATCCGGCAAGCGACGCATTTGCCTATATGGAAGTGTCCGAGACAGGCCGCAGCGACCTTGCCTTTGCGGGTTGGATGATTGCCTCGTCCCCTGCGCTCAGCGCACTGGATCACGCCCGCTATGATGTGTGGCTCATGCGGTGTACGATTTCTTGAAGTGTTGCGGCGGCGGGGCTGGTGAAATCAGCGTCGTGCTTGAGCGCCGCCTGTAAGTGCCGCCGATAGTCGCTGCGCGCGATCTCCACCGCGCCGAGCGAGGCTAGATGCGCCGTAAGAAACTGCGTATCAAAGAGCACAAACCCGCCGCGCCGCAACCGATCCACACAAGCCGCCAGCGCCACCTTTGACGCGTCTGTTTGCCGAGAAAACATGCTCTCGCCAAACCAAGCGCCGCCTTGCGTGACCCCATAGGTGCCACCGATCAGCGCTCCGGCCTGCCAGACCTCGACCGAATGAGCATAGCCCATGTGATGCAACTCTTGATAAAGCTCTGCAATCGCATCGCTGATCCACGTCTCAGCGCGATCTGCGCAGCCCTGCACCACAGCGGCAAAATCGGTATTCACCGACACCGACCAATCCACCGCCCGCATCCGCCGGCGCAAGCTGCGGGAGATATGAAAGCCGTCCAAGGGCAGAACACCGCGGCGGCGGGGATCGACCCAAAATATCTCGGGGTCATTGCGGCTTTCGGCCATCGGGAAAATCCCGTTGGCATATCCGGCAAGCACCTGAGCAGGCCGCAGCCTCATGCGGTTGAGGGATCGCCGTCTTGCTGCGCCGCGAGCCAGTGCTCAAGCCAGTGGATATTGTAGCTACCGCTATGAATATCAGCCTCTTCAAGCAAGGCGTTAAAGAGCGGCACCGTCGTGTCAATCCCGTCCACGATCAACTCGCCCAGCGCACGGCTGAGCCGCGCCAGCGCCTCGGGGCGGTCCCGGCCATGCACGATGAGCTTGCCAATTAAACTGTCATAATAGGGCGGGATCGAATACCCGTCATAAAGCGCAGAATCCATCCGCACGCCAAGCCCGCCCGGCGCGTGATATTGCGTGATCTTGCCGGGGCAAGGGGCGAAATCAGGCAACCTTTCTGCATTGATCCGAACCTCGATTGCGTGCCCACTAATGGTCAGGTCCTCTTGGGCAAAGGACATGGGCAGCCCTGCGGCGACGCGGATCTGTTCGCGTACTAGATCTACGCCGAAAATACCTTCGGTTACGGGATGCTCGACCTGGAGCCTTGTATTCATCTCGATGAAATAGAACTCTCCATTTTCATAGAGAAACTCGATTGTGCCCGCGCCGATATAGTTGATCTTGCCCACCGCATCGGCGCAGATTTTACCAATGCGCGCGCGCTCTTCAGCGGTGATCGACGGGCCGGGCGCTTCTTCGAACACCTTTTGATGACGGCGCTGGAGCGAGCAATCACGCTCGCCCAAATGGACCGCACCGCCTTTGCCGTCGCCAAAAACCTGGATCTCGATATGGCGCGGCGTGGTGAGATATTTCTCAATATAAACCTCGTCATTGCCAAAGGCGGCTTTACCCTCAGCCCGTGCCGTCGAAAAGGCCGTCTCCATCTCTGCCGCGCTATGAGCCACCTTCATACCGCGCCCGCCGCCGCCTGCCGTTGCCTTGATAATGACCGGATAGCCGATCTCTTCGCCCAGCGCCTTTGCCGCCGCCAGGTCCGGCACACCGCCGTCGGAGCCCGGGACGCATGGCACGCCAAGCGCGCGCATCGTCTCTTTGGCGGTGATCTTGTCGCCCATAATCCGAATATGCTCGGCTGTCGGACCGATGAAGGTCAGGTCATGGTCCTCAACCACCTGCACAAAGGTGGCGTTCTCACTTAGAAAGCCATAGCCGGGATGGATCGCCTCGGCGCCGGTAATCTCGCAAGCCGAGATAATCGCCGGGATCGAAAGATAGGATTGGGCAGAGCTTGGCGGGCCGATACAGACAGATTCGTCCGCCATCCGCACATGCATCGCGTCCGAGTCGGCGGTGGAATGCACGGCGACCGAGCCGATACCCATCTCGCGTGCC
>CAYWNJ010000184.1:0-5383 GCA_964459535.1 uncultured Rhodobacterales bacterium | reverse complement strand
CCGGGCGGGGTGCTTTGTGGCAATGCCTGCTTCCGGCCAATGGTGTCTCAGGTTCAAACCGAAACGCTGTAGCCTAGGACTTTTCCAGGGTTGAGAATATTCTGCGGATCAAGGGCCGTCTTGAGAAAAACCATCGTATCAACAGCCTCATCCCCGAGCTCTTTGCGCAGATAAGGCATTTTCCCTTGCCCTATCCCGTGCTCCCCAGTGCAAGTGCCATCCATCGAGATAGCGAGTTCATTTAGCCAGCTAACATATTCGCGCGCCTTGGCCATTTCATCGTTGCTATTTTGATCAACCAAGACGAGCGAGTGGAAATTTCCATCCCCCACATGCCCAACGATGGGCGCAGTAAACCCGAGCGCGGCCAGCTTATCCTGCGCCGCGCTGACGCAATCGGCAAGCCGAGAGATCGGCACGCAAACATCGGTGCTTATGCCCTTTGCGCCTGGGCGCAATTGCAGGGCGGCCCAATAGGCGTCATGCCGCGCCTTCCAAAGGGCCGAGCGTTCCTCGGTGGATGTGGTCGCCGTATAACCTTCAGCGCCAAACTCCGAGGCAATCTCGCCAAACATTTGCGCCTGTTCCTCAACGCCCGCCTCAGAGCCATGAAACTCCAGCAACAAGAGCGGTGTTTCGGGCAGGTCAAGCTGTGAATAAGCGTTGCTTGCACGCACTTGGGTCGCGTCCAGCAATTCGATCCGCGCGACCGGGATCCCGTATTGGATCACAGCCATAACGGCTTGGCAGGCGACCTCGACCGACGGAAATGAACAGCGGGCCGAGCTGATTGCTTCGGGGATGCCGTGCAGGCGCAAGGTGATCTCGGTGATCAGTCCTAGCGTGCCTTCCGAGCCGACAAGCAATCGGGTCAGATCATACCCGGCGCTTGATTTGCGCGCCCGCCGCCCCGTCCGTATCACGCGGCCATCCGCCATAACGGCTTCGAGTGCGATGACGTTGTCCTTCATCGTGCCATACCGCACCGCATTGGTGCCCGAGGCGCGCGTTGCCGCCATTCCGCCAAGCGAGGCGTTCGCCCCCGGATCAATCGGGAAGAATAAACCGCGATCACGCAGCTCGGTATTCAGGGCTTCGCGGGTCACACCGGGCTGGATCACACAGTCAAGATCCTCTTGATTTACCGCCAGCACCTTGTCCATCTGGCTTAGGTCGATCGAGATGCCACCCGCTGGCGCGTTCACATGCCCCTCTAGGGAGGTGCCGGTTCCAAACGGGATAATGGGCACATCATGGGTTGCACAAACCTTGACGATCTCGCTGACCTCGCTTGTGCTGGCGGCAAAGATCACCGCATCAGGCGGTTGATTGAGCAGCCAGGTTGTGGTGTGGGCATGCTGCTCTCGTATTGCTTCGGCGGTATGAAAGCGCTCGCCAAACCGTTGCTTGAGAATACCGCAAGCCGCTTGAATACCCGTCTCATTTCTCGGCAAGTCTGTGACCTGAGCCATATGGCTACCCCCCTATCGCAATGCCTTCGCGCCGCGGGTCCGCGCCGCCAAGCAGACCCCGCTCCGTGATCTCAATCGCATGGAGGCCCGAGTTGAGGTCGCGCTCCATCACGGTATAGCCCATCGCCTGCAAAGCGGGGGCAAGCGCGGCGGTCGCAGTTCCAGCTTCAAGATCGAATGTACCAAATCGGTTGACCCCGTGGCCCATTGAGAGGGCCTCTTGAATATTCATTCCCCAATCCGCCCACGCGATGATGGCCTGGGCAACATAGCCGATGATGCGGCTGCCCCCCGGACTGCCGATGGCCAGTACAGGCTCCCCATCCCGCATGACGATTGTCGGAGCCATGGACGAGCGTGGACGCTTGCCCGGCTCCAAGCGATTGGCAATCGGAACCCCGTCGCGGTGGGTGCGAAAGCTGAAATCGGTCAGCTCATTGTTCAGCAGAAACCCGCCAACCATGATCCGAGAGCCAAAGGCATTCTCGATGGTCGTCGTCATCGAGGCAACATTCCCCTGCGCGTCAACAACGCTGATATGGGAGGTCGAGGGCAGCTCAAGGCTTTCATCATCCGCCCAAAGCTGCGCGTGGTCCCATTCCGGGCGACCTGGCTGCACCTCGGGCAGCGCATCCGCGCGCTCAAGAAGTTCGGCGCGCCTTGCCAGATAATCCGAATCAATAAGCCCGGCTGTGGGCATGGGAACATAGTCACTGTCCGCCATGTAGCGGCCACGATCCGCAAACGCGAGGCGCGAGGCATCGCCAATCCGCCGCCACGCCTCGGGACTTTCCGGGCCAAGCCCGGCCAGGTCGCTATCATCGAGTTGGCCCAAAATCTGCCCCACGGTCAGCCCGCCGGAGGATGGCGGACCCATTCCGCAAACCTCAAAAGCGCGGTAAGCGGCGCAAACCGGAGGGCGCTCGCGGATCGAATAAAGCGCCATATCCGTGGCACTGAGCAGCCCGCCGCCAACGGTTAGGCGCTGCACCTCCGACACGATGCGATCCGCGAGAGATCCGGTGTAGAAGACCTCTGGATCGGCAGCATAGGCCCGCAAGGTTTCGGCGTAGTCTGGATTGCGTAGCGTCTCACCCGCCTTAAGCGGCGTACCGCCCGGCAGAAAATAGGTCGCAGTCGGGACAAACCGTCCAAGCCGCTCCGCATCGCGCGTGACTAACCCGGCTAGGCGCGGCGAGACGGTAAACCCGTCTTCGGCGAGTTTAATGGCAGGCTGCAGGAGAGTTGACCAGTCTTGCGTACCCCAACGCGCATGTATCTCGGAAAGTAGCGCAGGGGTGCCAGGGACGCCGACAGACTGCCCGCCTACCACAGCATCGAAGAAACCCATCGGCGTTCCATCATCGTTCTGAAATCGGGTTGGGGTTGCGGCAAGAGGCGCAGTTTCTCGACCATCGAGCGTGGTTAGCGATTTCGTCGCCGCGTCATACCAGAGCAAAAACGCGCCACCGCCCAGCCCGGAACTTTGCGGCTCGACCAAGCCCAAAACGGTTTGCGCAACAACGAGCGCGTCTGCCGCCGTCCCGCCTGAGGCCAAAACATCTGCTGCCGCCTCAACAGCGTAGGGGTTGGCGGCGGCCACCATCCAATTCGCCGCCTTAACCGGCTGCCCCTGCGCGCGGGCCAGAAATGCGGCCTCCGCGCGCGCCGAAAGGTCCCAAACGCCACCTCCGGCTGCTGCCTCGGGCTGAACAGAATCCGCCGCTTGCTGGGCAAACGCGTAAGAAGCACATAGGGCAAGGCATAGTCCAATCATGGTTTTACGCATTTGATCGCTTCCTCTTTGGTGTGGAGTTCTTTGCGCGGACGCTTCCCCCAGCATCGCGTTATAGCATGGAGGGGATAACTTGATCCGGCGGGCGGTGCCCATCATCAAAGGTCTTAATGTTCACGATGACTTTCTCCCCCATTTCTTGCCGACTTTCTTCGGTGGCCGAGCCCATATGCGGGAGCAACACAACATTCGGCAGCGCCTGAAGCCGGGGATTGATGTCCGTTCCGTTTTCGTAAACATCCAGCCCGGCCCCCGCGATCTTCCCCGCGCGCAGCACCCGCGTAAGAGCGTTTTCGTCAATAACCTCCCCGCGAGAGGTATTCACGATCACCGCATTGGGCTTCATCAAATCCAGACGCCGCGCGTTGATTAGGTGAAAGGTCGAGGGGGTGGAGGGGCAATTGATGCTCAGAACATCCATCCGGGCCACCATTTGATCCAGGCTTTCCCACCAGGTCGCTTCAAATTCGGCCTCCGTCTCGGGACGTAGACGGCGGCGATTGTGGTAATGCACCTGCATACCAAAGGCGCGCGCGCGCTGCGCAACAGCGCGGCCAATGCGGCCCATGCCCAAAATGCCCAGACGCCGCCCCGAAATACGCCCACCGAGAAAGGCGGTGGGAGCCCAACCTTCCCACTGGCCGGACTGCATGGCGGCCAAACCCTCGGGCAGTCGCCGGGTGACGGCGAGTATCAGCCCCATCGCCATATCTGCGGTATCATCCGCCTGCGCGTCTGGCGCATTAGAGACCAAGATCCCGCGCTGCCGAGCTGTGGCGACATCAATGTTATCGACACCAGCGCCATAATTCGCGATCAGTTTCAAACGCTCCCCGGCTTGACCAATCAAGCTGGCATCAATCTTGTCGGTTATCGTCGGGACAAGCACATCTGCGGTTTGCACCGCTGTGACAAGCTCGGCCCGCGACATTGGCGTGTCATCGGCGCGTAGCTGCGTATCAAAAAGCTCGCTTAGGCGGGTTTCAACGGGCGCAGGCAACCGTCGCGTTACAACAACACTCAGACGCTGTTTTGGCACAGAAGACCCTCTCTATCTTGGCAGCATAGCTCTATTTTTGCTATCGTTACCTAGTAAGCCAAGAGGCACAAGAACCTCGGCAGGCAATTGAGGCAAATGATGCGTAGGAAATTTCAGCTTTTCTGGGCAATTTTGCTCGTATTGGTACCCTCTAGCCTAGCGTTCGCGACAGAGCGCGGCCCGGTTACAAATTTACCTATCCCACGCTTTGTCTCGCTCAAGGCGTCAGAGGGGAATGTGCGGCGTGGTCCGTCCCTGAGCCACCGCATTGATTGGGTCTATAAACGTCGAGATATCCCGCTCCGAGTGACCGCGGAATATGGTCATTGGCGGCGTGTTGAAGACCGAGATGGTGTGGGCGGATGGATCCACTACGCGCTGCTATCTGGCGCGCGCACGGTCATCGTTGAGCAAGATAGGCTCCAGCTCCGCGCCCGCCCAGAGCCCGAGGCACCTGTCTATGCAGAGCTAGAGCTTGGCGTGATCGCCCGCCTTGGAGAGTGCAGCGCCGAGTGGTGCTGGTTGCGCGTCGGCGGATATAAAGGCTGGGCACCGAAATCACGACTTTGGGGCATCGATGGGGATATTGCGCAAGACTAGGGTTTGCCAACGTTCACCAAATGACTGTCGGTACGATATCTGCGACGGTGAGGAAGGTTTTTGGATATTGGAATATGCGTAGGCTGAGTTGGCGCCAATTTTGAAGCCGTTGAACATGCACTCTACGATGTTGCGGGCATTGTATAGATTTGTATCGTATTCGAATTGAGCTTTGCGGTTCTTGCTGGGCAGTATACAGGCTATGGCTTGTGTTTCCTTCAGCTCGCTGCGCAGGTATTTAGCGTCACCACATTTGGCGGGCACATCCCCTCTCGTGATATTTGCAATGCAAGTGCAATACTGGGCAGTGGACCATCAATATGGCAGACAGAAATTTGCGAGAAAGCGCGGCATCTCCCTCGGCCAACATACTTCTGAAGTGTTGCAAGAGCTTGGGTGCGACAGTGGCCCAAATAAATTTTGGGTCATGCCTAGCTGAGTGACTGATTTTTGTCACAAGGCTATGAAAAAGCATGA
>CAYWNJ010000183.1:0-5402 GCA_964459535.1 uncultured Rhodobacterales bacterium | reverse complement strand
AGGGGGTTCCAAAAGGTGCCGATCTGTATCTGCGACTTGGTCGCAACTGACTGTCGCAGAATTGTTGTAGAGCGCCACTAACTGCTTGATGTACAATGTAAATTCACCAGTGCGATTGATCGCCAATCAATTGCTCAGGTGTAAAGTATGTCAGCATTTTTGACGCATCACGGATAGATCGCCGCGAGTGACAGTCGCAGGATCGTGCTGGGCGATGTGCAACGCGGCACCAGTAAGCGACATCTTCCCTATTATAGTACTATATAAGAGAAGATGTCATTTACTCCGCTGACACCGCTTCCCACCATATCGCGCCCAAGTCAGCCATGCACTGCGCTACATCCGCGCCCGCCGCCACCGCGCACAGATACGGCTTCGGCTGTGCCGCCTTATCCTTCATGCGATATTTGTGCGTTGCCGTGACCCGCTTGGCGATCTCCCGCGTGTTGCGCCCGCCCGTGCCGAACACACGATCCACCTCGGATGCGCTGAGCAATGTCACATCGCCCGTGCGGCGCATGACCTGCTCGGCTGACACGCACTCATCCACCTCAATGTCGAGGCGCATCGAGTGCATGACAAACACCCGCCCCATCTTATCCCGGCGCACGGAACGCATCCGACCAACCGCCTGCATCAAGCTATCGACCGCGACATTCTTCAACACAGCATCGACGCGCGGATCGTCATGGCGCAAACGATACCCTGCTACACCGCCCCCAAGCTCCCAGTTCTCAGTGCGATACCATCCCATCGTCTTCACGGCGTCTTCGTCCGCGTGATGCCGACGCGCAATTGCCTCTAGGTGATATGGCTGCGGTGCATTCCGGCCAAGGATAACCAAGTTATCAACATCGACCCCGTGCAGGCGTTTACCATCCGGGAAGTCCCAAATGTCTTTGCCCTCGACAGCGCCGTGGTGCGCGAAGGCAATGCGGTCGAACCGATGCTCCTTTTCGATTGCCTCGCGGTGGTCCTTCTTGGTGACGACTACCGTGTATCCCGGCTGCGCTCGAAGCCAATCGGCCAACCTCTGCCGCGCCTTTTTCACGCGGGTTTCTTCCGCTTTGAACTGTGGATCGGTTTTCGGAAGATCGTTGATCAATTGGGACCGCTTGCCGACCGCATCCGTGACCTGCACCACCCGCGTATTCAGCTTAGGTGCTTCGACCTCGAACACCTCAAGCTCCGGCCAATGCGCCCGCAACGCAACCTCGTTGGGCGTAGCATCGAACAGCAAAACAGTATCCACCTTTTCGAGAAGGCGCGGTTTGCGCCGCCATGCCACATCGACCCACCAGCGTGTTGAATCCTCGCCGTTGTCGTCTTTCTTCGTTTCCGAGAATACATGCAGGTGGTTCTCGCCGCCCTCCATCCCGGCGAGCATCGCCCGCCAGATCGAAACGCAGCCAGCCCGGTATGATCCGGGTTCGCAATTCGCGATGATCTGCTCATCCGTCATATCCGGCTCGATGTGCGGCGCGGGTTTTTCCTCAAGTTCCAGTTCGAGGGCTTCTTGCGCCTCGTCAAAGGTCAGCGTTTGGGTGTCCTCCAACAAGTCGCAGTGCGCCTTGCGGGACAATTCGCCAAGGCGACCGGAGCGCGGGGCAAGTAGGTCTTCGAGCGGCACGACCTTGTTTCCGGCCAGGTGCTCAACACAACCTTCGTCGATGATCACAACATCCGCGTCGGAGGCTATCCGTGACAGATGCGAGATCATGGCGACAGGCGCGACCCAGTTATAGCGCCAGAAGTTCATCACCTGATCCGCATAGGCGCAGGTGGCGAAGCGCGGACAGCGTTTTTTGTCGTCAGTCTCGTCGGGTGTCGGGAAACCGCAAATATGCTTGTGAACTGATACGCCCGCACGGAATGCGGCGTTGACGGCATCCAACCGTGAACACATGCCCTCGGCTGACCGACCACGCCAAGACTCCCAAGGGCGTTCAAGCCAGCGATCTTCGATCTCTTCAAACTGCCCAACCTGCTCGAAGGCATCATAGAGTCGCTTCTCCCGCGCATCGTTCAGGCGGTTGACGATCTCAGTACACCTTTCATGGTTTGGGGCTAGGATCAGAGCTTTCACGTCGCGAGAGGTGACAAGTTCGACGATCTCATGGGTTTTGCCAACACCTAGCGTGACCTTGTTCAGAAACACGCCTTCTTGGTCGATTTGATCGCGCACAGCGCGGCGCAGAGCCTCAGAGGCCGCGGTTAGCGTAGTTTCTGGCTCACGATAGGCAGGCACGCCAAATACCTGTGTTTCATCCGCGCGCATATCGCGGTACATGCGCCGCGCCTCGCCCAAGGCCGGATCGTTCATGCCATCGGGGCGCTTGATCACTTTGCGCATCCGCTTCCACGTCGCATCCGGCACGTCCAACCGGATGAACTCGTCATGGAGCGCGGCAATCGCATCATCCTCGGACATGCCCGCTCGTTTGCACGACAGGATGAAGTTCCAGCACTCGCCGGAAACGCCGCCTTCCCCGGCGTCGAGGGGGGCAGAGTTCATCTTGTAAAGGCCGTGTTTGCCACGGCCGAATTGCTTCCTGAGTTCGACAAGGCCTTCCGTTGATTGGACGACATCCGACAGGTCAACCACCATGTCGCCCTTAAATTCGAAAACGCGGACAGGGAACGGATCCGTTTCAATGTCGGGTGGTGCAGCGAACAACACCCTGCCAGCTTGGAAGATGCCAGTATCCAGCCAATCGACTGGCTGCACCTTTTGATTTGCGGCGATCTCTTTTGCGTCGCAGCGGGGCGAGACACCAAGCCAAACGTGTGCACGAAAATCGCCCGTGAACCCGGCCCGCGAAGATAGAACAACGACAATGTGGTACTGTTCGGTAAATCTTCCGAACATGGCAGCGAGTTGCGCGCGAATGGTTTTCTCGGGATCGGAGCGAAGAGTCTCGTCTGAGTGACCTTCGACATATGGCATACCATCCACATCAAGAACCATCAGTTCTGTGGGCGGAAGCCGAAAGTCGCTTCGACGCATTCGGGTTACGTTGTGGTGATCCGTTCTACCACCAAGCACGAGGCATTCGTGCGGCTGGATGCCGTCATAAAGCCCAGCTACTTTGCCAATATCCACGTCGTGCGTGGTACCGTACCAATGAGTTGGCCAGTCTATAGAATCCTTGATCTCAATTCCGTCAGGATCGAGTTTCTTTCGAATTGGAGGCTTTTGTGCGCCATGAACTCTGGAAATCAACATCTGCTAAACCTTAGTGCAGACGCTATTACCTTGTTTTCTGGTCGAATTCTATCAAAGCGTGACTTATAAGCGAGTTGTGGATGCGATAGTTTCGCTTGCTTGTGATGAAAACGACTGAGGGACGAGGTATTAGCGGCTTCGTCCCTCTTTTTCAGTTCACGCGGTGAGAACGCGCCCACGCGAGAACGTCCTCCCGATCATACAAAATCGTCCGGCTTGAAATGTGCAGGAATGGCGGGCCGCTATTCTGTCCGGCGTTGCGTTCCTTGCGCCAAAGATAAAGCACTTCCTCGGAACGGTTCAGGTATTCGGCGCATTGGGCAGGCGTCATCAAGTCAGGCAACGCTTGCTTGACCTGCAACGCCCGCAATTCGTCGCGCATAGCGCGGATTTCTTCTGTGAGGTTTTCCATCGTCGGCTCCAATCTCACGTTCAAATAAGACACGGGCCTGTTGATGATGCTGGTGGGTGCCCTCATGCGATCCGGCACCAGCCCCTGATGAAACGCAATAAGGTCATGTCAGTAGGTTCTGCCGCACAGCGGCACCGACACAGGGCGACGTTATCGCCTGCTGCCGATCTGAACAACATTCGAACAAGGTACTGCCCCGCATTCCACCTCAATTTGCTTCGCAATTGCGTTCGCATGTCGATGCGATGCAGAACCCTGATCGTATATGCCCTGAACACCTTTCTCCACATCACCGCGCAATTGGTCGATGATGTAGGCGGGCAGATCAGCGCGGCGGGCAGCGGTTGTGAACAATCGGCGGCAATCGTGAGGCCTTAGTATATCGCGTCCATTCGAAAGGCGGTCAGGATGGTAAATGTGTTTTTCCACATCGTGCTGAGGGAAAACCCATTCGCTATGCTGCGGCAGCGCCTTCAACAAGGCGATAGCACGATCAGCCAATGGGAACACACCTAAGCGCCCGTTCTTCAAACGTGCGACCCGGAGCTTGCCTTCATCCAGATCAATATCCTCCCAGCGAAGGGAGATTACGTTTCCCGCGCGCAGTCCGGTGAACAGCATCAGTTCAAAGGCTGCTGCAATGATCTGATTGGAGGCCCTCTTGTTCTCGATTAGGTCAAGGGCAGGCCACTTTGCGTCTGCATCGAATTTGACGGTGTTGTCGGGCTGGTAGGTTTTGGTATCGACTTTCAGATCATTCGCAACGTTGAAACAGCGGCGGACGGCAGCGGCCCGTTTAAACGAAGTTCGGATGATCTGGGCGAGGTGCTTTCGGGTTGCCATACCCTTGTGGCGCATCACGACTTCCTCAAGATGATCGAGGGTGATGTCTTCGATTTTCATCTTGAACAAATCTGCCATGTTGTTTCGGACCTGCGCTCGATATTCACCCTTTGTTCTTTCAGAGGCATTCGAACGTTTGATGTGAGATTCGAGAGCATCGCCAAGAGTATTGATGCCTGTCGAAGCGGCGTCAGTGCGCGTTGTAACCTCGTCCATCTTTTCCTTAGCCTTATCACGGGCCGCGAATACCGTGGGCAGGTCAGGCCAAGAGCCAAGAGTTATAGATCGCACCTTGCCATTGATCCGCTTGGACAGAATCCATGTCTTTGTCGTAGCGCCAACTGCTAGCCGGATTCCCCGTGCATCCGGGTCGGCTTTGATCGTGAGATCGGAATACATGGTTGTCTTGCCGGGGGTAGCTTTGATCTTTGCGACTTCTGGGCGGGTAGTCAGGTTATGGTTTGGCATTGCTCTACAACATCCTCTGCAACATTCGATAGCTGCATACTACGGTACACAACCATGGGTTGACCACTTGTTTTTTGTTGTAGAACAGTGCTTTACCTTGTTTTTATGGCGTATTCCGGTGAAGCCTGTTCGCCAAGTAAGTTCTTTGTAATCAGTAGGTCGGGAGTTCGAGTCTCTCTGGGGGCACCATAAAAATCAAACACTTAGCGTAAAATGCGGGAATGCTGTTATTCTGGTTTCCCATTACGTTTCCCACCTTCACGTTCTGTTTGTGTTCTGTTCTCGCGTAGGCGCACCACTTCATCTGCGAGTCGCTTCTGGTTTGCGCCGCTGGAATATTTTGCAACCATGCTGCGGGCCTTGTGGCCGGTAATGGCTGCAATCTGCGCATCCGTGGCCCCTAGAGCGTGTCCTGTTCAATCGGTTTCATATCCTGCAGCCTTGAAGAAGTTG
>CAYWNJ010000182.1:0-5421 GCA_964459535.1 uncultured Rhodobacterales bacterium | reverse complement strand
CGGTCTGGCTTTCGCCCGGCGGCCTGCGGCCTTGACTCCGGGCGGGGTGCTTTGTAGCAATCTCTGCTTCCGGCCAATGGTGTCTCAGGTTCAAACCGAAACGCTATAGGGAGACCAATCACCAAAGCCAAAGGTCAGGTAGTCGCGGTTGTAAACGTCTCGCGCCGCAGCTTCGATCTCCGCATCATAAATTTGCTCTAGCGAAAATGGAGCGTCACCAGGCGCTGGGGCGGGCTCAGACGTCTTAAGCCCCAACTGGGCTGCCAAAATTGGTAGATCCTCGGCCATACGCTCTTCTCGGATCAACATATCAGGGGTCTTGATTTCGCCAAATCCTTGAATGGCTTCGATCTGGCTGCACCACGTCTTGTCCACACGAATAGCCGTTTGCCCCGCCAGGTTGCCCTTTAGAAACTTTAGAAAGGCCAAAAAGGCGGTCCTATGCGCGCCGAGATCATAGCCCGCATCTGGGAGTTGCATTGGTATTGGCAGCCGATACCGTCGAATGAGGGTTGCGCGTAGCGCTGGGTAACTTCTCGCTTCTGTCGAGAGGATATGTTCACAAAATGCGTGATGCGCCCGGCGGATTGGATGCCTCAGAACGGTAAAGCTGCGATGCGCCCCACGCTCACGCATCCATTTGCGAAGCGCGTTCTGAGAGGGGCGGGTCACCAACGCCTCCGTCTCAACACCATCAAGCGACGCAAGCCATTCTGTGATCTGCTCTTCGGGCCCCGCCTTGATCGGAAGGTACAAAAGAGGGGCGTTCGCCGCCATCACATAGGTCGGAACCGCCGGACCACGCCGAGGTTCGAAATTCGGGGTGCGGTTGAGATTAAACCGATCCAACCGGGCCATCGCCGCCGCCATTTCAGAGAGATTCTCAACTTTCTCAGAGATTGGGCTTGGGTTCTGCCTTTTGAGCTTTGTATCGAGCGCCTCCAAACGGCCCGCCACACCTAAGAACTGCGCCAAACCGTTGATGACATCCAGGTTTTGAAGATCTTCGTAGGCGATATAAAAGGCCGTTTGACCCGAAACTTGAAGCCGGTTCAGCAGCATGACCTGAAAGGTTTGCAAGGATTGAACATGGCGCTCAAACTCAGAGGCCTCAAAAACCGCGCGTGCGGTTTTGTGCTGTTTGGCGTCGGTCAGCTTCCACTGGCCCGTCTTATGCGCGATTTTCCAACTGATATAGCTGTCGATTGGATTTCTGGTCAGGATAATCTTGGCGCATTTCGGATCTTCCAAGCATTTGTCCAAGATCCGTGGATCATGGTCATGGAAATACCGAAAGCCGCCAAGCTGAGTCCGGTCGCGGCGGATCTCACGCAAGAGGCGTTTGGGGTCAGCGTCCCGCATCTCTTGGGTGACGCCTAAAATCTCAGGCGTATTGGGATAGCCGATAAAATGCGGATTAAACGCCTCGCCATGGCATTGAATGCCCTCTATCGCATTCAAATTCGTTTCCAAAAAATTCGAGCCAGTGCGCATTTCGGCAAACACAACAAAATAATCAAACGCTTGGCTCATCTTCAGCGCACCAGATAAGGTTTCCGGGCGGGCGGTGCTGCCCCTCCGTCCCCTTGCTCAACTGGGAAATCCCCCATCAAATAGGGATGCATTCCCTGATTTTTCAGATTTTGTAAAAATCGCCCAAACCCATCAAGCTCGATCATCTTTGGGGCCTCGGTGATCCGTGGCCCCAGCGCCGGTCCGATCTCGTTCAAGATGGTTTGCACATGCTCCATCGGCGCCTCGATGAATTCGGCCATTGTCCAAATGCGCACGCGCGCCTTAGCCCAGGGCACGCGCAGTTGATCTAGAAATTTCCGCTCGATCTTTTGAAGACGTGCAGCCTCGCGGCGGATTTCCATAAAATTCTCGTTCGACCGCAAAAGCGACGCAGCCCAAGCGCCTGAAATGACGCTGATCTGAGCGTTCGCGTCCTTAGATAACCGTTCTGTGATGTCTTGCGTATCACGTGGACCGAATTGAAAGACCTGCCGCTCGCCGCGCGTGTTCCAGATCAAGTTGGTCAAAAAACCATTGGGGTTATAGTCCCTCAGGGCGGCGCTATCACTTAGCGCACCATTTAGCGAGGCCTGATCATCCGCGAAATGCACCCGGTCGGGGGCAAAGAGATGCCCATGAACACGGGCCTCTACCGATTTGCTCAACCAATATTCGAAATTCACAAACAATTCCGCGAAACCGCAAAAGACGGAATAGGGGGCGGCGGTCATGCCCTTCTCCCAGTTCTTGTTGGGAAAGCGACTATGCATATAAAGACCGGGGCGTCCTTGGGTCCGCCGCTCGACCGCTTTGCTGAAAATCCGGTCGATTTTCCCAGGGTTCGGCTCCGTTCGTTTCATCGCGCCCGCCGGGTCGGTCAGAAATGCATCATAAAGCCGGTGCGCATGGGGCCAAATTTTGCGCGCAACAAAGCAATCGGAGCGGCGCAAAAGCTGCAAGTGATCGTCGTAGAAAATGTGAGGCTTTCCCTGGAAATCAAATTTCGAAAGGGTCAAAGACCGGCTTTCGATCTGGGTCGAATATTGCCGCGCCAGCGTTTGAAAATAGCTCTCATCCGGGATCCAAACCTTGCAAAAGTAGCGATCTATGATTGGGCGATCCGGGTCTTGCAAAATCGCCGAGAGCGTTTGACGGGTTAAGCACCACCATTGGCTGCCCATATGAGGCACCAAGCCGTTCGGAATTTTCCGCTTGATGCGAAGGCGGCGTTGTAGCTCAACATACCGATCAAAGAAATAGCGGCGGCGTCTCCAGGAAAAGGGGAACCGCAGGGTAAATCGCTCATGGTCCAGCCCGCCGACGGTCCAGGGGACATCCGCGATTGTGGCGCTTTCAATAAAGTCGGTGCGGGGCCGGGCGGCAAGATAGTCGATCAGTTCTTCCACCGGACGCAGCGGCAAGCAGGCCCCTGAAGCAAGATAGACATGGCGCACCGCGGGAAAGCTGGTCAGGATCAACTCAGCGGCGGCTTGGCTGGCCGCAACGAGCTCCCATGTTCCCCATTCGCAGCGGTAACGGCGGCTGAATTTTAAATCCGGGACGTCACTCAAAGCGGAAGCAAAGCGCATATACGCCGCTTTGGGCACACTCTTATCCACATGTATCACGACGGGGCAGCCTGAGGCGGCCCAGTGCCGCGCCGCCTGCTCGGCCCGGTCCAGCGCGGTATGCACCAGCATGATAATGCCAACGGTGCTCAAGCCCAGTTCCCCTTAGACATCAGCCCTAAAATCTCAAGCTGGCGCCAATTGATATAGCGCTCGGACCATTTGCACCATAGCTCGGGGTTATCGCTGAGCGCCTCAGCATAGGCTTTATACTCAACCGATGCGGCATAGTGCTGGTTACGCTTGAGTTCCTCAGCTGCTTTCGCCGCAAATGTGTCGATGAATTTCGTGTGCAAGAGCACACCGCTGGCCTTTTCGCCGCCCCACTCGTCATAGACCAGATTAAGGCCGCGCGGCAGCAGCATATGGGTTGAACTGACATAGGTATAACGCCGATCCCATTTCACCAATGGGATTTTGTTCAAGGCGGGTGCTTTTGCCGGCTCATCGGCAAAGAACATGCGCGCGCGGGGACCACCTTGGATCCACAGATTGCCAAACCGCTTATTCCGCTTGATCGTATAATTGCCGCTGTCAAACCAACTCGCGATCTCAAGCGGGTTGCGCCCCTCCTGGTAAGGCTGCGCTTCAATCGGGCCTTTGGGATACATATCCAGCAGCATCGCCCCAAAAGATTTGATCGACGACGCATCAAGCCAATCGGTCAGTGCGCGCAGCGGGCGCGAGTCGCAAAACGGGTAGAGCAAGAACTCATCCGCATCGACAACAAGGCACCAATGATCATGTCCATATCTTCGCTGGAGCCAGTTTAGCCAATCGACACCAAATCGCGACCGCTTGTAACTGGCCCGCGTGCGCCAAACCGAAACATCGGGCTGCTCGGCCAGATAGTCAGCGGAACCGTCCGAGCTGTCATTGTCCACGAATAGGAAATGATCAATGCCTAAGTCCCGGTAGTATTCAAGGAAATATGGCAGCCGAATACGCTCATTGCGCTGCGTGCTGAACAGCAGCAAATCGTTCTTGCGGATTTGGGATGTGCGATCCGCAACGCGTTTGAGTTCGCGGCGCTTGCGGAATGCTCTGATACGCCAACGCTTTCGCTGAAGTCTCAGGCGATATGATTGCCACGCGCCCACGTCTGGTGCTCTTTCCTCTTGCGTGTTTTACGCTTTATCAGATCATGCTTAACACGGTCTTGAAATGCTCCTCCCAAGTCGGTGGGTGATAAGGGGGGCAGATTTCGCGCCGCGCGGCCAGATCTTGTATCTTCCTCGACCACTGATACCTATCTGTCGGGCTTAGGTAAACGGGTATATTCCCTAGGGTTTCATGAATTGCGGGCAAGGGCGCGGCCAGAACCGGGACGCCGCGCGCAGCGGCCTCCACCGCAGGTAGACCATAGCCTTCGGCAAAGCTTGGCAGGAGCAACCCTTGCGCATTTTGCATTAGAGCGGCAATCGCGCCGTCGCTTAGTCCCGGTGCTTCGACAATCGCGCTGTTTTCGGGCAAGGCATCAAGGCGGGCAAACACCGCCTCGTTCCGCCATCCACGGCTGCCGCAGATCACCAGACCCGGCGCTTGGTCCCCGAATTCTTCCCAGATGTCGAGCAATAGCGCGTGGTTTTTCCGCGGCTCGATTGTGCCCAAAGAGACGAAATAGGGCGGTTTTAGCCGCAGCTCCGAGGGAAGTTCGGAGGGGGCTGGCTCGGCCAAGTCTGTTCCCAAATGGGAAACAATCGAGCGTGGAACATCGCCCCATTCGGACATAATCGCTTGTGCGCGCTGCGCTGTATGCGTGGAGTTACAGAGCAGAATATCCGCGAATTTCTGCACATTGCGCATCTTGTTTCGGAACGGCTCAACCGTGCCGAGGCGCTGAAACTGGGGATAATCCATGGGGATAACATCGTGGATAAAAATCGCGACGCGCCCCTGCAATTTGCGCACCGCACCCAGCACGCGCGGGGTGAGATTAGAGTGCCCGACATTAAAATAATCAGTGCCCTGGGGCAGCTTAGCCGCGAGCAGTCTAGGCAGCATCGACGGAATGACCCGCGCCGCAGCCCATGATCGCACGAAAGTCAACGCCGCTTGGGTCTCAGCGCTTTGTCCTCTGCCGCCAAGCTTGGCAAGCAGGTTGGCGGCAGGCCAGCTCTCCGAAGTTTCAAGCCGGTCGGCGAGCGCGCGCACCCCCTCCGGGGCGAGCAGCACATAGCCCAGCGGCGTGCGGATGAGCCCCCAACAGGGCACGGGATCGCGCTGATCACCGGAAAGGACCAAATTATCGTCTCTGCTCCAGAAAGTGGCGTGCTCG
>CAYWNJ010000181.1:0-5454 GCA_964459535.1 uncultured Rhodobacterales bacterium | reverse complement strand
GCATGTCGTTGCGGATCCGTTCGCGGATGCCGATCCCTCCGGCCCGGCTGCGGTAGATTGGCAGGCGACATTGCGCTTTCGGCATCACCTGGCGGGCCTTGGGCTGGGTATTGCCGAAGCGATGGACACCGCACAGCGCGGCATGGGTTTGGACTGGGGCGGCGCGTTGGAACTGATCCGGCAGACCCGGACAGAGCTGCCGGATGCGCTTGTGTTTAATGGCTGCGGCACGGATCATCTCGATCCTGCCGACGCGCAGAACCTAGAGGATGTGCGCCGCGCTTATCTTGAGCAAATCGAAGCGATCCAAGGGCTGGGTGGTCGGCTTATCCTCATGGCGAGCCGCGCCTTGGCGCGCGTCGCGAGGACGCCAGAGGTGTATGTAAAGGTCTATGCGGATGTGCTTGCGGCGTGTGAGCAGCCGGTCATCCTTCACTGGCTCGGCGAGATGTTCGATCCGCAGCTTGCAGGCTATTGGGGGGCCGAGGGCTTTGAGCAAGGGTTAGAAACGGCGCTCCAAATTATCCACGAGAACGAAGCGAAAATCGACGGTATCAAAATCTCTTTGCTCGACAAAGAGAAGGAGATCCAGATGCGCCGCCGCCTGCCCGGCGGGGTAAAAATGTACACCGGCGACGACTTCAACTATCCCGAGTTGATCGCAGGCGACGCGCAGGGGTATTCCCATGCGCTGCTCGGGATCTTCGACCCTTTGGCCCATGCTGCCGCCCACGCGATCCATCAGCTCGGCGTAGGCGATACGGTGGGTTTCAGAGCAACGCTTGATCCCACCGTGCCCCTTGCCCGGCACATTTTTCGCGCACCAACGCAGTACTACAAAACGGGTGTCGTGTTTTTGGCCTGGCTCAACGGGTTCCAAGATCATTTTGTGATGCTAGGGGGCGCGCAGGCCCTGCGCCCCCTGCCCTATTTCACCGACTGCTTTCGCATGGCGGATCAAGCGGGATTGCTCATTGATCCTGACCTTGCAGTGCGGCGCATGAAACACTTGCTCGCGGTCTATGGCGTTGCGTGATTTTTCAAAGGATACGCGCGCGCTCTCGCTGAACACCGCGACACTTGGCCATAATCTTGAGGGATATGGCGCAGGTTGGTCCTCTGAGCAAATCATCGACGCCTGCGCTGAACGCGGATATGGCGGCATTGTTTACTGGCGGCGCGAGATCAAAGATCCGGTAAAGCTTGGCGCGCGGACGCGCGCCGCCGGGCTGCGGGTCGATGGGCTCTGCCGAACTCCCTACCTGACTGGAGCGGAGGCGGGCTCTGACGATGAGATCAAAGCGGCGATTGAAATGGCCGCATCTCTTGGAGCGCCAGTTCTGACAATTGTGACCGGTGGGACCGAACCAGGCACCACGGGGGTATTAGAAAGCCAAAAACGCCTTGCCGCGCGCCTGGTCTGGGCGGCAGAGCACGCCGGGGCGCACAAGGTCAAGCTGGCCCTTGAGCCGCTCAACCCAATGTTCGGCGGCAACCGCACCTGCGTCTTCACGATCGCCGAGGCGCTGACGCTTTGCGCGCAGATTGACCATCCCGCCGTTGGCGTCGCGATCGACGTCTACCATGTGTGGTGGGACACCACATTGCCGGGCGCGCTGGCCAAAGCGGGTAGCCGCGTTTTCGGATTTCACCTGTGCGATTGGCTAGAGCATACCACAGATATGCTACTCGACCGCGGCATGATGGGGGACGGCGTTGCGGATCTTAAGAGTTTGCGTGCGCTTGTGGAGGCGACCGGATATGACGGCCCCTGTGAGGTCGAGATTTTCTCGGCACGCCATTGGTGGCAGCGCGCGCCGGAAATGGTGCTGGATACGGTGAAAGATCGGTTCCAGAATGTTTGCTGAACCGCGCGAAAAGAAGGTAACTGAGTGTTGACTTAAGGGCGTGCAGGTCCAACTATCAGTGGCATCAAAAGTAAAGTTTCGGCGCAACGACGCCATCTTAGGGAGAAAAGATGTACAAAAAACTTACCGCGCTTATGTGCGCAACAGCGCTCTATGCCGTTCCGGCAAGCGCCAATGACGTGGAGGTTCTGCACTGGTGGACATCCGGCGGCGAGGCTGCCGCGTTGAATGTGCTTAAGCAAGATCTCGAAGGCCAAGGCATTGGCTGGATGGATATGCCTGTCGCAGGTGGCGGCGGGGAGCAAGCCATGACCGTATTGCGGGCCCGCGTCACCGCTGGCGACGCCCCCACAGCGGTTCAGATGCTCGGCTTTGACATTTTGGACTGGGCCGGAGAGGGCGCCTTGGCCAACCTCAATGACCTCGCGGCGAAAGAAGGCTGGGATGATGTGGTGCCTGCCGCGCTGCAAGCCTTTGCCAAGCATGATGGCAAGTGGATCTCAGCCCCGGTTAACGTTCATTCGACCAACTGGGTCTGGGCGAATAAGTCTGTCCTTGACGCAAACGGGATTGCCGTTCCGACAACTTGGGACGAGTTTACTGCCGCTGTGAAAACCTTGGCGAACGCAGGCGTGACCCCAATCGCCCATGGTGGACAAGCCTGGCAAGACGCGACGGTCTTTGATGCGGTCGCTATGTCCACAGGCGGGCCAGACTTCTACAAAGCCGCTTTCATTGATCTTGACGAGGACGCGCTGGGATCGGACACGATGAAAGAGGCGTTTGACCGGATGGCCTTTATCCGCGCCAATGTGGACGAGAATTTCTCGGGCCGCGACTGGAACCTTGCGACAGCCATGGTTATCAATGGCGAGGCTGGCTTTCAGATGATGGGTGACTGGGCCAAAGGCGAATTCTTGAACGCTGGAAAAGTACCTGGCGAGGACTTCCTCTGCTTCCGTTTCCCCGGCACAACCGAGCAGGTGACGTTCAACGCCGACCAGTTCGCGATGTTTGATCAAGGCGGCGCGGTGTCGGCAGAGCAAGCCGCTCTGGCCTCGGCGATCTTATCCCCGACGTTCCAAATCGCCTTTAACAAGGTGAAAGGCTCGGTCCCCGCGCGGACCGATGTTGACGGCTCGGATTTGGATGCCTGCGGACAGCAAGGCATGGTGGACCTTGCGGCGGCAGCATCGTCGGGCAACCTGTTCGGCTCGATGGCGCATGGCCATGCAGCGCCCGCAGCGGTCAAAAATGCGGTCTATGATGTTGTGACAGCCCATTTTAACGGCGAGTTCGACAGCGCAACCGCCGTGACGGAGCTGGTCGACGCGGTTTCTATCGCAAAATGATCTAGTCCTTTGCGCAGGGCCGGAATGACCGGCCCTGCGTTTTTGCTCCGGGGGCGGGGATGGTTCAATCTCAGGACATACGCACGCGTTTGCAGTCATGGCTGCCCAGGCTGGTGCTCTCGCCGTCCGTGGCGATGGTCTTTGTGTTTGTCTACGGCTTTATCGTCTTTACCCTCTATCTTAGCTTTACCGATAGCCGCATGCTGCCCTCCTATGAATGGGTCGGGTGGGAGAATTACTCAAAGCTGTGGCGCCTATCCCATTGGGAAATATCGCTAAAGAACCTTGGCATCTTCGCCTTTTTTTATATCTCCATCTCGACGATCATCGGCCTATCGCTCGCGATCTTTCTGGACCAGAAGATAAGGGGGGAGGGTGTTTTGCGCCCGATCTACCTTTATCCGATGGCCCTTTCGTTCATCGTGACAGGCACGGCGTGGAAGTGGTTTCTGGACCCTGGCATTGGGCTTGAAAATACGATGCATCTCTGGGGGTGGGAGAGTTTCTCATTCGACTGGATCAAGAGCCGCGATTTTGCGATCTACACGGTCGTTCTAGCCGCCGTCTGGCAGACCTCCGGCTTTGTGATGGCGATGTTCCTGGCTGGGTTACGCGGGATTGATACCGAGATTATGCGCGCGGCTCAGATCGACGGGGCCTCGAATTGGAACCTCTATCGCCGCGTGATCCTGCCGCAGCTACGCCCCGCGTTCCTGTCGGCCTTTGTGATCTTGGCGCATCTGGCAATTAAGTCCTATGATCTGGTGATCGCTTTGACGGGCGGCGGGCCGGGGCGCGCGACGGAGCTGCCCGCGACATTTATGTATTCCTATACATTCACACGGAACCAAATGGGCATCGGCGCGGCATCGGCTGTGATCATGCTGATGACCATCGCGGCGATTATGATCCCCTATATCTACGCCGAAGTTCGGGAGCGTAAGTAGATGGCGGGCGGGGCATCTGAGCAAGCCGTCCGTACAGGGGCCATCACCCGCACATTCATCTATGTCTTCTTGCTGGTCTTCGCGCTTTTCTATTTGCTGCCGTTCTTCATCATGCTGGCAAACTCGCTCAAGCCGCTCAATGAGATCACAGAGGGCAATATGATCGCCCTGCCTCAAGTCTGGACGGTTGCGCCCTGGGCCAAGGCTTGGTCTACCGCGCAGATCGGGGTCGAGCCGACGGGGCTAAAGCCTTATTTCTGGAACTCAATCAGGATGGTCGTCCCCGCTGTTATCCTGTCGACCGTTTTGGGGGCGCTTAACGGGTATGTCTTGACCAAATGGCGCTTCCGCGGGGATACGCTCCTCTTTGGTCTGATGCTCTTTTCCTGCTTTATTCCCTTTCAGATCGTGCTCATCCCCATGGCGCGTGTCTTGGGCATCCTCGGGCTCGCAGGGTCTACCTCTGGGCTGATTTTGGTGCATCTCGTTTATGGCATCGGCTTTTCGACCCTATATTTCCGCAACTACTATGCCGCGTTTCCGACCGAGCTCATCCGAGCCGCGCAGATTGATGGCGCGGGGTTTTTCCAGATTTTTTACAGGATCATGCTGCCCTCCTCAGGGCCGATCATCGTGGTCTGTGTGATCTGGCAGTTTACCAATATGTGGAATGACTTCCTGTTCGGCGCGTCTTTCGCCTCGGGCTCGGGCGCGCCTATGACCGTTGCGCTAAACAATCTGGTGCAAAGCTCAACCGGAGTAAAAGAGTATAACGTCCATTTTGCCGGAGCGATCATGGCCGCAGTGCCAACGCTTCTCGTTTACATTGTCGCGGGCCGCTATTTTGTGCGCGGTTTGATGGCTGGCTCGGTCAAAGGATAACGGATGGCCTTTCTCGATATCGCAAATGTCACCAAGTCTTATGGCAAGGCAGAGGTTCTTCACCGCGTAGATATTGCCGTCGAGGAGGGTGAGTTTCTGGTGCTCGTTGGACCATCGGGCTGCGGCAAGTCGACATTGCTAAACATGATCGCGGGGCTTGAGGACATCACCTCGGGCGAAATCTCGATCAAAGGGCGGGTGATGAACGGCGTCCACCCAAGCCAGCGCAATATCGCGATGGTGTTTCAATCCTACGCGCTCTACCCCAACATGACCGTTGCACAGAACATTACCTTTGGCTTGGAGATGCATGGCGTGCCGAAGCCAGAGCGCCTGAAAGCGATGCAGGATGTCGCGCAGCTTTTGCAGATCGAGCAGCTACTGGAGCGCAAGCCAGGGCAGCTC
>CAYWNJ010000180.1:0-5455 GCA_964459535.1 uncultured Rhodobacterales bacterium | reverse complement strand
GGCTCGAACCCACGACCTACTGATTAAAAGTCAGTTGCTCTGCCAACTGAGCTAACGGCCCGCCGCGATGTCTTTAGAAAGCCGCTGAGAGTTGGTCAAGCTGAAAATAATGTCGTCTACAGTTCTCCCACTTTGTTGACGGTTATGAGTTTAAAGACTAGGGCCTGTTAAGTAGTTTTAGGTCCTGTGGACAATCATCTTGATGCAATCAGTGTTGCTACGAGATTCCAGCAAGCAGCATAGCTGCAATCGGTTTTGTCGTGTCGCATTGCTATCGCTCGCGTCGAGAAACAATCGGTTGTCTGCCCCGGCCCGCCTACGATCCCCTTGCTTGCCCGGAACCAAAGGTTCAATGATCGACCATTGCCTGTCTTTCAAAGTGCGCCTGCTCAAAATCACCTCCCGTTTTTGATCTTGAAGCAACTTGAATCAAACGGAAGGCAATTTGGGAATCCCCTAAATGCAGACGCCGCCTAAATTCTTTGATCTTCGCGAAGTAATTTTCAATGAGGTGGCGCCATTTATAAGCATCGGTATCGTAGTCGCGCTGTATTTTACGGTTGGCTTTCGTGGGGATGGCGGCTGTTGCACCACGTAAATCAGTTTCCTTAAGTCGCGCCGAGGTGCACCCGTTCGCACACGCCATAACACGGTTTCGAGAAATAAACGATTGTCCCGCGCTGTTACACCACTATCGCTGGCTTTAGCTCAAGGACAATTGCGTCACTTTGAATTTCCGCGAGATCGATTGCTTCTTCGATGCTTTCACCTGGCCAGTATATGAAGTTGGGCCTTCAAATCGACCAAGCTTGGCCCGGCCAACCTTATATTTCGGAAATGAAACCCCTCTAAACGGCTTGAACGCGTATTCGCTTTGCTCAATAACTTTTGAACCGAAGTCTGAAGGGAGCGTAAGCTATGGAAGCTGCAAATCAGGATCCAGAACCAAAAACTAACACTGTAGAGAATTATCCTGTCCGCGTGTGGCTCAGCATGATTTTTGTCCTTGGATATATGATTTTGATTTTTTCTATCTTGGTAATTGAGTCAAGCGATACGATTAACATGTCAACGGGTGATAACTCTTTGATGGACACATTAAAAGTGCTGACAGGCGTGATGACGGCCGTGGTGTTGCAGATTATTAATTTTTGGTTCGATAAGAACCAGGGCTTGCTTCGTAGCAATTCTAAAGGCGAAAAAACTAAACAGACCTAAACTAGGTTCAGGCCCCATTGATTTCTGAGTTATGTCTTGGTTCGTCGATCACAAAAAGAGTGGTGTTTAGTTGTTCTTCCCCAAGTCTCATGGCAAGTCACGCGTTGATGGTCGGCGAGTTTTGAGCTGCCGGGCTTTTATGATGATGAAGGACCTCTCCGCACCCATCACTATTAAGGGACAGCATTGGGGCGGGCTACGCCTGGCCTATCGCTTTTAGAATCTATGACAGGCGGCGGCCTGGTAGATTTGGCCGCTTTCATCAAAATAAAGCGTTTCCGCCGCAAGCACCTCTTGATGGTTGAGATAGGTGATCGTGATCATGCCATACCCTTCAAAGACATCCTGGACGCGAAACGCAAGATCGGGCTGCTTAGTAAGTGCCGCTTGCCAGTAAGCCCTAAGCGCAGGTTTACCCTTGATTTCACCCGTACCAATCAATGCCACCGCCTTTTGAGAGTGAAAGAGGATGTCGTCGTGGTAGTGACTGAGGATCACATCCAAATCATGATTGTTCCAACCTTGCTCCCATCGTGACGCAAACTCATGCGCTTTGATCATGGCAAATGCCCCCCGGAGAGTATTTGGGCGCGGCGCCCTGCCACCCAGGTGCCGCGAATGGCCGGGGCTTGCCGCGCGGGCCAATCTACAAGCACGAGGTCCGCGCGCTTTCCCACTGCGATCTCGCCTCGGTCGGTTAGGTTCATGGACTGCGCCGGTCCAGACGAGACCAAAGACCACAGCGCCCGACGGTCTGCACGTCGTTCGCGATCAAGCCGGTCAATCGCGGCAAGCATCGCAGGATAGTAATAGTCCGAGGCCAGCGCATCGCACAGCCCCGCCTCGACCATATCCCCCGCGCTTAAAGAGCCGATATGACTGCCCCCGCGCACCGCATTGGGCGCGCCAAAGATAAGCTTGTCGCCCGCGCTGCGCGCCTCCTCGGCAGGTCCGCGCGTCATTGGGAACTCCGCGACCCGAGCGCCCATCTCGCGGTAAAAGCGGCGCGTTTCGATCTGGGTGTCATCATGGCTAAGCATCGGTACCCCCTGGGCCCGCGCTTTTGCCGCCAGCGCGCGGATCGCGTCCGGCACATCTGCGCGACGGGTCCATATCTTACGCACAAGATCTTTATACATTTCCAAATCGAGCCCGCAGCGCGCGGCATGTGTACGATTGCGCATCTCCAAAAGCGCATCATCACTTGGGTCGATGGTCGGAAAAGCTGGGTTATGCTCGAACAGGCGCTCTTGGATCGGTATATCTTCCCCGCGCATTGACATCGACATATGATCGTTAAAGGCCAGCGCAGGCAGAAGCGGGCCCGCCATCGCCTCCGCGATCAGGTCTAGCGCTTCGAATGCAAAGGTCTCCCAGCGCAACTGCACCCGATTTTCGACCGTAAGCCGCGGCGCAAGGCGGTCCAGCGTCTCAATCATCTTGCGCCCTTGCGCAACACTGCGCAATCCAGGCTCAAAGCTGAGCGAGAGCGCGTGATAGGCCGTCGCAATCCCGTTTGCGGCCAATTGCCGATCTGTCTCTAGAACCGCTGTCTCCATGGGGAAGAAAACGTTGGGGCGCGGCATCATTTGCCGCTCAAACGCATCCCCATGCACATCAATGAGCGCCGGAGCCAGGCTTAGCCCGCGCGCGTCAATGACCTGCCCGCGCGCGGTGCCGCCGATCTCGACAATTTCGCCCTCCGCAACTGTCACATTGGTTTCTGTGATCTCGCCCGGAAGATAGACTTGGGCCCCTTGGAAAGATTGCGTCATTATATCACTCAAAAGGCTACGCGTAGCCCGCTAGAAATTGTCTTTACGTTTGCGGATTTCTGCGAACACGTCGGTCGGCGCGGCACCGGTTAGCCCAAGATGTGCCGCAATCGCAGGGTCCGCTGCGCGCAGAAAGGGATTGGTATCCAGCTCTTCGCCCAGTGTCGAGGGTACAGTTGGCTGACCCGCCGCGCGGGCGCGCTCGATCTCAGCAACGCGCGCGTGTAGGGCGCTATTCTGCGGATCAATGGTCACCGCAAAGCGCGCGTTAGAGGCCGTATATTCATGGCCCGAGCAAATCACCGTCTCGCGCGGCAAAGCCATCAGCTTTTGCAGGCTTTGCCACATCTGCGCACAGCTGCCCTCGAACAGCCTTCCGCAGCCCAAAGCCATAAGGCTGTCTGCGGTAAAGGCATACCCTGCGCCACAAAAGGCGATATGACCGATAGTATGCCCCGAGACATCCAAGACGCGCATTTCTGTCGCGCCCAATGTTACGCTGTCGCCGTCGGAAACTTGCAGGTCCAGAGGCGGCAGCCGATGCGCATCAGCAGCAGCCCCAACAACTTGCGCAGAGTGCTGCGCGAGGATCCCAGATAAACCATCCACATGATCCCAATGATGATGGGTCAGCCAGACCTGACTCAGCCGCCAATCGCGCGCCTCAAGCGCAGCAAGGATAGGCTCCGCCTCAGGCGCGTCGATCAGCGCAACCTCGCCAGAGGCAGTGTCGCGGGCCAGGAAGGCATAGTTGTCTTGCAGGCAGGGAATGGTGACGATTTCAAGGGGCATGGGCTTTTGCCTTAGATTGACTATGATTGCGGATATGCTGGAGCATTTGAGGCCGCACTGCAATGCATCTTGATGTGCAAGACCTACGCGATTTTTATTATCGAAGCGCGCTTGGGCGGGCGGCGCAAGCCTCGCTGCGGGCCCGCGTGCACGAGATATGGCCCGAAGCGCAAGGTCAGACCGTGGCAGGCTATGGCTTTGCCGTGCCGCTCCTGCGTCCCTATTTGAAGGACGCGCGGCGGGTTTTGGCGCTCATGCCTGGCCCGCAGGGGGTTATGCCTTGGCCCTCGGGGGCGCCAAATGTTTCGGTGCTGATCCAAGAGACGCTCTGGCCGATTGAAACCGGCCATGTGGACAAGCTGATCGTCATGCACGGGCTTGAAACCTCTGAGCGGGCCTATGAGCTGCTTGAAGAATGTTGGCGCGTGCTGGGTCCTGGGGGGAAGGCGCTCTTTATCGTGCCCAATCGGTCGGGGCTTTGGTCGCGGCGCGACCGTACGCCTTTTGGCTATGGACGCCCGTATTCTCTTGGACAGCTTGAAACGCAGCTGCGCACGCACCAATTCCTGCCGGAGCGCCACTTTGGCGCGCTGTATCAAGTACCCTCCGCCGGGCGCGGATGGATGAAAGCCGCAGGCATGTTCGAGCGTTTGGGCCGGGCGATCCCAACAATCATCGCCAGCGGCGCGCTGCTGGTCGAAGCCTCAAAGAAAGTCTATCCGCCCAAAGGCACGGTTGAGCGGTTCAAACTGCCCGAGCGCGGCGTGCTCGGCCTGCCCTCCCCGGTGGCAGATCGCGCCTAGGCAATCCGCCGGGACGCCTCTGACTCGCGCCCTAAGACCCGGATTTTCACGAGGCGCGTAACGCCATTAAAAGGGCCAAACCGTCGCACTTTTGCTAAGAGGCTGAAAAATTGTAAAAATTCAGTTAACGACTAATCACGAACATATGTTGCGAGGTTGGCAACCCTCTGCTACATCGCTCCTGATTTTTGCGTCTCGACCAAAATCGAGGCCTTCACCTGCCCTGGACCACATCTTGTGGTAGACCAAACCGGGGCAATGACATCGAAAGGGTGGACGTGTCCGAACCAGCTTCGATATCCGCAGGCATCGCCCATCGTTATGCCACCGCTGTCTTTGAGATCGTAAACGGCAATGGCCGTTTAGAGCGTCTTGAGGCTGATATCGCCAAATTGCGCACCGCCTTGGCCGACAGCGCTGATTTGCGCCGATTGCTCGACAGCCCGATCTTTTCACGGGACCAGCAGGCCTCGGCGATTGGTGCGATTGGCAATCAGATGAAACTGATGCCCGCGATGCGGAACGCTCTGGGCCTTATGGCGTCCAAACGGCGTCTTTTCGTCGTGCCGCAGATGGTCGAGCATCTGGCCGCGATGATCGCAGAGCATAAGGGCGAGGTTACCGCAGAGGTGCGCAGCGCCAAGGCACTTAGCGATGCGCAGCGCGACAAGCTGGCGGAAACCTTGCAAAGCGCGATTGGAAAAACAGTCACCATCAACGCGACCGTCGATGAAAGCCTTATCGGCGGTCTTGTTATCAAAGTGGGCTCGAAGATGATTGATACCTCGATCTCTGCCAAGCTCAGCTCCTTACAGAATGCAATGAAAGAGGTCGGATAAATGGGTATCCAAGCAGCAGAGATTTCTG
>CAYWNJ010000179.1:0-5481 GCA_964459535.1 uncultured Rhodobacterales bacterium | reverse complement strand
CCAGTTCATCTCGCACTGGCCGTTCGCGTCCTCACGGTCGTTTTGATAGGGGCCCCAGCCAAGCTCTAGCATATAGTCGCAAATCTCGCGCACCACGTCATACCGGCGCATCAAAGCTTGCTGATCATAGCAGGGCTTCTCCGCCGTGTCATATTCGTCCGAGATCTGCGTGCCATCGGGCGTGAGCAAGAAATACTCGGCCTCAATCCCGGTCTTAACGCGGAACCCGTCCGAGGCCGCCTCTGCTACCAGACGGCGCAGGACATTGCGCGGTGCCTGGGCGACATCGGCGCCATCCATAACCGGGTTGGCCGCAACCCAGGCCACTTCGGGTTTCCAGGGCAGTTGAATGACGCTCTCCGGGTCCGGCACGGCCAGCATATCGGGATGCGCGGGCGTCATATCGAGCCAGGTGGCAAAGCCCGCAAAGCCCGCCCCTTCCTCTTGCATATCCGCGATTGCAGCGGCAGGCACCAGCTTGGCCCGCTGACCGCCGAAGAGATCGGTGAAGGAGATCATAAAATACTTAACGCCGGTCTCTGCGGCAAAGGCGGCCAGATCTTTCGTCATCTTAAACTCTCCTAGGGTCTGTTCAGGGCTATGGGGATCAATAGGGTGTTCCAGGCTTGCCCGGCCACCAATTGGTTCCGGCAAGCGGGACCTGCGCCATCGCCGCAGCCTCGACTGTCAGCGCGACCAGATCCTCTGGCTCTAAATTGTGTAAATGGGATTTGCCGCACGCGCGGGCGATGGTCTGCGCCTCTAGCGTCATGACCTTGAGGTAATTGCGCAAGCGGCGGCCCCCTTCGATGGGATCAAAGCGCGCCATAAGGGCAGGGTCTTGGGTGGTGATCCCCGCCGGATCGCAGCCTTCGTGCCAATCGTCATAAGCCCCGGCGGTTGTGCCAAGCGCGTTATACTCGGCCTCCCATTTCGGGTCGTTATCGCCGAGCGCGATCAGCGCCGCCGTGCCAATGGCAACAGCATCCGCGCCTAGGGCCATCGCCTTGGCCACATCCGCGCCATTACGGATCCCGCCCGAGATGATCAGCTGCACTTTGCGGTGCATCCCAAGGTCTTGCAGCGCCTGCACGGCGGGCCGGATAATGGCGAGCGTCGGCTGACCTACATGCTCGATAAACACATCCTGCGTTGCCGCCGTTCCGCCTTGCATACCGTCCAGCACAACCACATCGGCCCCAGATTTCACCGCAAGCGTGGTGTCGTAATAGGGCCGCGCCCCCGCGATTTTGACATAGATCGGGATCTTCCACCTTGTGATCTCGCGCAGCTCTAGGATCTTGATCTCCAGATCATCCGGCCCGGTCCAATCGGGGTGCCGACAGGCCGAGCGCTGATCAATGCCCTTGGGCAAGTTGCGCATCTCAGCCACGCGGTCGCTAATTTTTTGGCCCAAGAGCATCCCGCCGCCTCCGGGTTTGGCCCCCTGGCCCACAACAATCTCAATCGCGTCCGCCTTGCGCAGATCATCCGGGTTCATCCCATAACGCGAGGGCAGGTACTGATAGACAAGCTTTGACGAATGCCCCCGCTCCTCTGGCGTCATGCCCCCATCGCCGGTCGTGGTCGAGGTGCCCGCCGCCGATGCCCCCCGCCCAAGCGCCTCTTTCGCTGGACCTGAAAGCGCGCCAAAGCTCATCCCCGCAATGGTGATAGGAATATCCAGCGCAAGCGGGTTTTGGGCGTTAAGACCGCCCAGCACGACATTGGTGTCGCATTTCTCGCGATAGCCTTCGAGCGGGTAGCGGGAGATCGACGCGCCCAGAAACAGCAGATCGTCGAAATGGGGAAGCTTTCGCTTGGCCCCGCCGCCGCGAATATCATAGATCCCTGTCGCTGCGGCCCGGCGAATATCGCTGTTCACATCGGGGGTGAAGGTCGCGGATAGACGCGGGGTCGTGTGCGGAATACCCTGATCATTATAGGTTTTCATAAACGCCTTCCCCTAGGGTCCGTTGACGCCCACCAAACACGATCAGCGCAAGACCCATTTTGTCGCTGACTAGCCACTTTATCCGCCGCGATCTGCTGGATCGCAAGAATAAAGCAGCGCGGTCAACGGCAAAATGGGCCATGCTTCTTCGGGATTTTGCCAAAATTGCCGCATTCTGTGACTTTAAACCTAAGGCACATCGCCCCGAACATATAGCCTGACGGCTGAATTTTGATATTGATCTTAAACCGTCTTTGCTTTGCTCAAGCCGACCGAGGGTGGCGCGGTACGCGCCGCCCGTGGGGGCGGTCGGCGCGTTGCCATCCTGCGGATGGCTAGGGGCTAAGCGGATATAAGATCAAAATTCAGTCGTTGGCTATATCTCCCGCGCAACAGGCACTGCCCAGCCGCGCCGTTCCGCCCCCACGGGGCGGCGCTATCAGAATGGCTGTAGAGTGCCTCAGGATTAAGGTAGGAGGCTTTAGGGAAGCGCAGTTTTGCACAGAAACTGAGAGCATTCGGCAAACGTCGGCAAACCCTAGTAAGCCGCCGCATTGTCAACATCGAAATTGTAAAGCTTACGCGCCGAGCCATAGCGCGTGAACTCCTCTGGGCGGGCATCGCACTCGGCCTCGGCCAGCAGTTCGCGCAGCAGCGCGATATGTTCAGGGCGCATTTCCTTCGGCTCGCAATCAGCGCCAAGGCTTTTGACCGTGCCGCGCACGAAAAAGCGCGCCTCATAGCAGCTATCACCCAACGCTTCGCCCGCATCGCCGCAGATAACCAGATTGCCGGATTGACCCATAAAGGCGGACATATGGCCCGCATTCCCATGCACGACGATATCAATGCCCTTCATCGAAATACCGCAGCGGGACGAGGCATTGCCCTTAATCACCAACAGCCCGCCATGGCCCGTCGCGCCTGCATATTGGCTGGCATCCCCGTCGATCACGACCTTGCCGGACATCATATTCTCGGCAACGCCTGGCCCAACCGAGCCCTTAACGTGGATATGCGCCTGCTTATTCATGCCCGCACAGTAATACCCGGTCGAGCCATTCACCGTCACCGAAAGCGGCACCTCTAGCCCGACAGCCAGCGCATGACTGCCGCGCGGGTTCTCAATCATCCAGGCGGTTTGGTTGCTCTCGGCACTCTGGGCTTGAAGCTGCGCATTCACCGCGCGCAAGCCGATTTGCTGAAGGTCAAGTGTCTGCATATCAATGGGTCCAAAAGTAGACGGTGGCGGGCTCGGGCTCCCACACACGCGCGTGCTCGATGCCGGGCAGGTCAACCAGGGCGCGGTATTCGCTGCCAAAGGCGACATAACGCTCTGTCTCTGCCAGAACCGCAGGCTTGCAGGCAATCGGATCGCGCAGCACGCCAAAGCCATCGCGGGTGCCGACGACAAAGGTATAAAACCCATCCAAGTCGCTCAGACCCGCCTCCAGCGCTTCGCCCAGCGTCGCGCCCTGTTGCATCTTCCAAGTCAAGTAGGCCGCCCCAACCTCGGTATCGTTTTCCGAGGTGATCCGCATCCCCTCGCGCAGCAAGGAGCGCCGCAGCGCGTTATGGTTCGAAAGCGAGCCATTATGAACAAGGCACTGATCCGCGCCGGTATTGTAAGGATGCGCCCCATCCGTCGTGATCGCGCTTTCGGTCGCCATGCGGGTGTGGCCAATCCCATGGCTGCCACTCATTTGATCGAGGCGAAAGCGGGCGCTGACCGCATCTGGCTTGCCCACTTCCTTGTAAATCTCCAGCGCCTCTCCAAAGCTCATGATCCTAAGATCTTGGTGCTGCGCGGCTAGGTGATCACGCGCGCGCTCAAGCTTTTCTGCAGGCAGCTCAAGCACACAGTGGCTGTCATTGGGACGCGCGCGCACCTCGACCTCAATGGCTTGGCCGAGTGCAGCGGCGAGTGCGGCAAAGTCGGTATCCGGGCTATCAGACTGAACGGTGATCTTGCCGCTCTTGTGGTCCTCTGCGTAGACCGCGATCCCGGCGCTGTCGGGGCCGCGATCGGTCATGGTAACAAGCATCTTGGTCAGCAGATCACCAAGCTGAGGTTGAAGCGTTTGATCCTTGAGGAACAAGCCGACAATGCCACACATTAAGATCGTCCTAACGAGATTGCGAATTCTCGGAAAATTCAGACCCCTGCCGCAAATGTCAAGCAGAGCCTGCGCATTCTAGGCGGCATCGCTACTGGCAATTGGGAATGCGATCCCATCCGATCCGGCCAAAAGTCCAGCGTTGCCTCCCGCAGCGGTGGTATCTACACAAAGATGCCGCTCCAGACAAGCGTGGGCTTTATCCGGCTGTTCGGTGATCAGCGGAATGATAGGGCCCTCTCGCCGCGCCAGGGCCTTGGCAAAGGCGCGTCCGGTGTCGGCATCACCCCACCAGACCAGACCCCCAAAGGACGGCAAGTTTGAAAGTGTCTCGGGCGCAAGCGCGCCATTCATAGAGAGCGCCAGCCCTCCAAGTGCCTCGATGGCGCGACACTGCGCGGCGGCAAGCTGCGGTCCCGGCCCCGCGCAGATCAGAGGGGGGCGTGGCAAAGTCGTCAGCTTGTTCAACTCGCCTGTCGGGCCGGGTAGGATTCGCGTCTCGGGCCGCGTTGCCTTGGCCCCCAATGCACTCAAAGCCGCTGCCAGCGTTGCGGGATCCGCTTGGTGCGCCCACGCGACCGCCTCGGTTTTGACGGGTGCAGCCGTAAAGCGCGACAGGTAATGCGGCCCGCCCGCCTTAGGTCCGGTTCCAGAGAGCCCCTCACCGCCAAAGGGTTGACTGCCGACAATGGCGCCAATCTGGTTGCGGTTGGCGTAGATATTGCCGACCTGAACAGCCTCGGCCACCCGCTGCACTCGCGCATCAATCCGGCTGTGCAGACCAAATGTCAGACCGTATCCACGTCCATTGATCGCGTCGATCACCGCGTCAATCTCGCCCGCATTAAACGTCGCGACATGCAGAACAGGTCCAAAGATCTCTTCCGCCAAGGCCTCAATACCGGGCACACGGATCAGCGCAGGCGCGACAAAAGCCCCCTGCTGAGGGGCCGCAAGCCGATGCAAAAGCCGGCCATCTTGCGCCGTCGCATCGACATAGGCGTTGATCTGTGCTGCGGCCTCTGGCGTGATCGCTGGACCAATGTCCGTCGCGATGTCCCAAGGATCGCCCAGCGCCAACGTATCCATCGCGCCGCGCAGGAGGGTCAGGAATGGCCCGGCGATGTCCTCTTGCACATAAAGGCAACGCAAGGCCGAACAGCGCTGACCCGCCGACTGAAAGGCCGAAACGATAATGTCGCGGATGGCCTGTTCGGGCAGCGCTGTGCTGTCCACAATCATGGCGTTCAGCCCCCCGGTCTCTGCGATCAAAGGCGTGCCGGGTGCACAGCCCTCGGCCATGGCCGCTTGGATCCGGCGCGCGGTCGCGGTCGAGCCGGTAAAGGCGACCCCGTTTACCCTAGGATCAGAGGTCAGCGCCGCGCCGACCCCCGCGCCCGTCCCTGGCAG
>CAYWNJ010000178.1:0-5510 GCA_964459535.1 uncultured Rhodobacterales bacterium | reverse complement strand
CCTGGCCAGAAACACGACAGGGTAGGCGATAGGTGCCTCCCCACCAGCGCGGTGTGCGGACTACAAGGTGGTAGCCATGAATGGCACGATTACCCTGCCTGTCGTCGAGAAAAGATAGATTGGCCTGCCGATGGTTGCTCGGCAAATTTAGCCGATCGTTTCTTCCTAACAGATCTAGAGCAGAGGCCGGGCCGGGCCGGGCCGTACCTCGCTTGATCGTAATGCGGTGTCCCCCTGGCCTCAGGTACTCGATCTTGCCTTTAACCATAATCACTCCTAGTAGCCCCTACGCTGGGGCCAGATGCGATCGCATGCAACCGCAAATACGGACATATAGCTGTGTTAAAGATAAAGCTGTCAGTAAATATCAGCCATACTAGGGTGGATTTCGAACTGGCGTCCGGATAAGTTTAAAATACTTAATTGCGTCCCAAAACATACGCTTCCGGCTCAGTCGCTAGCGCTCAGATTCTCTGGGGCAATGGTGCAGCTATTTAACTGGGCAACAACATAGTCATAGGGGGCCTCAAACAGCAGAGCCGTCAGGGTTTGACTGTCTAAGGCGTCGCAGCCTGGAGCCGCGTAAACGCTGTAGTCAGCTTTGTTGTACCACCCGCACTGATCTGCCGTATGGCGACGCCACAGCTCTTCTAGCGCTGCCAGAAGACTGCAGGGCAGCCGACCAGCCTCGCTGGCGTTGTTAATCAGCCCGTCAGCGTTGCTGTCAGCCTGTGCCCCCCGCGCCTGAAGCAGCAGGGCAAACGTTGTCTTTAGCGCGCCGTCTTGAAACCGCTCGTCAATATTGGCAGAGTCAGTATAGCTGTAGTTTAAGGAGCCAAACTGTTGCTGCTGCAGCTCTGTTTCTAGCCCTGGCAGCCGCTCCTGTAAAATCAGCTGTACCAGCTGAGCTTCAGCCGTTTCCGCAAGCACAGCTACCTGCTGCCAGTCTACGGGCAGGTCGATGTCCGATTCCTCTGCTTTCACTGTGAGCAGGTTGGCAAACGACAGAGCTGCACGATAGTTGATCAAGGCCTGATCGATCTGCCCATCGGCGGCCAAGCGCTGTGCCTCCGGCAGCAGTCGCTGGGCAATGGGCAGCAGCTCCGGTCTCACCTGGCCGACGGTGGTCACTCGAAAAATCTCAGTCTGTCGCTGCTGCTGCCAGCCAAGCCAGCCCACGGCCGCCACGGCCATTACGCCCGTGGCCGTGGCTAATCCAATGCCTGCTCGATTTCGCCACCGCGCCCGCTGGCTGACCTGGAGAAATTCCTGGGCATCGGTCGACAGGAGGATGGTCTGGCTGCGGTTTCGCCAAAAATTTTCCGCCTCTACCAGCCTACGCCCCTGGAGCAGATCGGCGCGCTGGCGGGATTTTCCCTGGCTGCGCCAGATTTCTGCGGCGCTCTCTAGCCGCCGTTTTTGTCGCAGCTGCAGCCGATTCTCTTCTACCCAGGCCCGCAGTCGAGGCCAGTGGCGAATTAGGGCCTCATGGGCTACATCCACCGTTTCCATCGGCTCCTCGGGGCCTTTGGCCGCCAGCTGAGAAGTGACAATCAGTCGCTCCCTAGAGAGTTTTTCAATGACCCCATCAACCAGCTCGGCGGTTTTGGGCTCCGAGAGCAGGTCTTGTTTGATGGCCTGGCGGCGAGTGTCTTCGGTTCCTTCCCCCAGCTGGGTTAGGGCCAGAAAAATCTGTTGAGCGGCGGTCTGTTCTCCTGGTGAGAGCGAGTCGTAAACTTCATCGGCCCGGTTCTGCAGAGTGCCGCGCACCCCTCCGAGCTGGTTATAGGCTGCTAGGGTTATCCAGTCAGCTGCGCGATGTTTCCACAGCTCGGTCAGGGTGTACTGTAGCAGGGGTAAGCTGCCTGGCGAACTCTCCACATCCACTAGCATCTGAGTCACTAGCTCAGATTCAATCTCCAGCCCCACCTGTCTAGCGGGCTCGACAATGGCCTGGTGCAGCTCCCCTCGGTCCATGGGGGTAACCGCGACTAAATTCTCTTGCAGCAGGGGAGCGAGACCGCTGTAGTCTCGCTCCAGGCACTTACCAAAAAAGTCAGCCCGCATTGCGACTACCACACAGAGCTTTCGACTGGTTTGCTCTAATGCCCCTAAAAGACAGGCGAAGAACTGCTGACGCTGGTCAATATCCTGGCAGAGGGTAAAGGCCTCCTCAAACTGATCGACCACCAGCACCAGGCGGTGGGGGGTCGCGTTCGCCAGCTGGGCGAGCCCCGCCGCCCCCGTCGCCAGCAGCTCTTCTACCTTCGCCAGCTGGGTAGCGCGGTCAATCGTCGTCTGCTCTGGGTCTAAAAAGCTCAGGGCCAGCTGGTGTAGAGGGCGTTTTCCTGGCCGAAAAACCTGGATTTGCCAGCGCTGGCTACCGGACAGCCGCTCACCTAGAAAGAGCTGATGGAGCAGCCCTGCCCGCAGTACGGAAGACTTACCGCTGCCAGAGGCGCCCACCAGGGCTAAAAAGTTGCTGCTGCGAACCTTTTCTAAGAGAACGTCGGTGAGGGCAGTACGCCCGTGAAAATAGGTGGGGTCTTCGCCGTCGTAGTCAAAGTAGGCCAGCCCCTTGTAGGGGCAGATGCCTGGGGTCACCGTTGTTGAGGTGACCACCTGACGGGATGTTAGGACAATCTTGCCCCCCGAATTGGCGAATAGGGGACGCTGGGTGGCCCCCCGTAGCTCGGGGGAGCGGTCGATAAACTGGGTCAGGGTAAAGTTGGTGACTAGCCCATCGGCCCGCTGGCTGGGGTTGAGCCCCTCCAGTAGTACCCTAGTCAGTACGCTGTGGTTGCCTGCTGTGGCTTCATAAGCAGCCTCGTATTCCCGTGAGGCGGCGATAAAACTGCGATCGCGACTGCGACCCCGCTCCCCCGGATCGGCTTCCTCAAAATTAAGCAGTTCGCCGCTGTAGCAACAGTCTAGCCAGATGATCTGTTGCCTGACCGGACTTTCTTGCAACAGCCGCCGCAGCCACTGGAGGGAGAGTCCCCAGCTGCCCTGCTCAGGATTGACATCGCTGGTGGCCAGATAGCCTTCCTGAATCCCTCGATCTTTCCGCAGCCCGTGGCCAGAAAAAAAGAATAGGGCAGTGTCAGGAACAGTCTCTCCTGACGGCTTAAATAGGTTGACCAGGGAGGCCTCCAGCTGAGTCAGGGCAACCGGCTCACTGCGGGCGGTGCGGCGCTCTGCTTCAAACGGGTCAACAAACTCCGGCAGCCGCCAGACTCGAAAGTCTCCCGAGGCCTGTAGCCGCTGGGCAATCGCTTCTGCATCTTCTGCCGGAGAGCGCAGGTTAGGCAGGCCTTCCCAGGTATAGGTATTGATTCCAACCACTAACGCATCGCGCATCATAGCAAATGCTTTCTGAATCCCTCTGCCATATTGTGGCACCGAATCAGATTGGCAAGGCCATGTCTGCCTAGGAACAAACGGGAAACATGGGTGCCTGAGGCGCCCATCGCGCTCTCGAAAAAATAGTAGCGAGCAATACACTGCGTTAGACAAAGCCCGCTATGTTTGTACTGTCAGCAGACAATAACCGGGGCAGCATCTGACTTGTACCCGCTGCCTATAGAAACCTTTCGGAATGTACCCATGAAAATCTCTCTGTTGGAAGCTTCTTTTAAAGAAATTAGATCCAATGCCGCTGACTTTTCCCACAGCTTTTATAGCCGCCTGTTTCGCCACAGCCCAGAGCTGGAGCCCCTGTTTGCCGACACCGATCAGCAGGCCCAGGAGAAAAAGCTCATCTTTTCCCTGGCGGCCATTGTCGAAAATATTCGTAACGGCTCTGTTTTAGAGCCGGCCTTAAAAAGCCTGGGGGCCAGACACTTTCAGGTGGGTACCCTGGAAGCCCACTACCCCCTGGTGGGCCAGGCCCTGCTAGAGACCTTTGCCGACTATCTAAAAGATGACTGGACCGACGAACTGGCTGCCGCCTGGGGGGAAGCCTATGGGGCCATCGCCAAAATCATGCTAGACGGAGCCAACCAGCCGGAAAAGTATCTGGAGCCGGAGCTTACCTTCTACGAATGGATCGATCTCTACGGAGAAGAAAGCCCCCAGCTCAAGGAATCTATTGCTGCCCTGACGGACTTCCGCTATGGCAAGCGACCTAGCCCCGCCGAGACCGAGGATGCCAGCCTGAGCTAGCGAATGTCGTAGCCAAACAGGTTTGGGTCGGCCTCGCCCATGTCTAGATTCCCCAGGCCGTATTCCGCCCAGCGTCGCTCCACCATGGCGGCCACGTCCGGGTCAGATTTCAGCTCGTCGCCCCAGCGGTGATCGGTTTCTGGCGGAATCTTGGTGGTGGCGTCAATGCCCATGCGGCCGCCGAGGCCCAGCTTCTCATTAGCAAAGTCCAACGAGTCAAAGGGGTTATCCGGCAATATAAACACGTCTCGGCTGGGATCCACCTTAGAGGTTAAAGCCCAAATCACCTGGCGCGGGTCGCGGATATTAATGTCGTGGTCTACCACAATCACAAACTTGGTGTAGGTGAACTGGGGCAGGGCGGTCCAAAAGGCCATGCCGGCCCGGCGGGCCTGGCCCGGATAGGCCTTATTAATGGAGATTACAGCGGCCTTATAGCTGAGGGCTTCCATGGGTAAAAAGAAGTCCACAATCTCCGACACCTGCTGCCGCAGGATGGGGGTGTAGATGCGGTTGAGGGCGATGGCGATCATCGCCTCTTCCTTAGGGGGGCGACCGCTAAAGGTGGTGAGATATACCGGGTCGCGCCGGTGGGTGACGCACTGAAACCGCACCAGGGGAGCCGCCTCGTTGACCGGGCCGTAGTAGCCCATGTGGTCGCCAAAGGGGCCGTCGGTGGCGGTTTCGCCGGGGGTGATGGTGCCCTCTAGCACAAACTCCGAGGCGGCGGGCACTTCTAGATCAATGGTTTTACACTTGGCCAGGTGGACGCCGCTGCCGCCGTAGAGACCGGCAAACAGCCACTCGGAGAGATCCACCGGGATAGGGGTGGCCGCCGCCATAATCACCAGGGGATGAACGCCGATGGCGATGGCAATCTCCAGCTTTTTACCGTTTTCCGCCGCCTTGCGCAGGTGGCGGGCTCCCCCCCGTACCGACAGCCACTGCACGGTCATGGTGTTCTTGCTCTGGAGCTGCAGCCGGTATACCCCCACGTTGGGAATGCCGGTTTCGCAGTCTTTGGTAATCACCAACCCCAGGGTGACCACCTTACCGCCGTCCTGGGGGTAGGGCTGGATCATGGGAATTTGGGTGAGATCCACGTCGTCCCCCTTGAGTACCACCTGGTGGCAGGGGGGTAGCAGGTCCCGCTGGGGCTTGGCCTTGACCACGTCGAACAGCACCTTGCCAAATTCAATGGCCTGGGAGATCTTTTTCGGCGGCTTGGGCTGCTGCAGCATGCCCAGCTTTTTCCCCAGGGTCTCTATCTCCTCAGGGCGCTCCATGCCCATGGACTAGCAGGTGCGCTCCACCGTCCCCAGCAGGTTTACCACCACCGGGTGGGG
>CAYWNJ010000177.1:1884-5556 GCA_964459535.1 uncultured Rhodobacterales bacterium | reverse complement strand
GGCTGGAGCGGGACTTGGAGATTTGTGTTAAACACAAGGTTCCGATCTGGATCACGTCGCTTGGCGCGCGCCGCGAGGTAAATGAGGCCGCTCATAGCTGTGGGGGGGTGGTTCTGCATGACATTATAAATAACACCTTCGCACAGAAGGCCATTGATAAGGGGGCCGACGGGTTGATTGCGGTTGCTGCGGGCGCAGGTGGTCATGCGGGCAGTCAATCGCCATTGGCGTTGATTCAGGAGATCCGCGCTTGGTTCGATGGGCCTTTGGCGCTTTCTGGGGCGATTGCGACGGGACAAGCTTTGCTTGCCGCCCGGGCGATGGGCGCGGATTTTGGCTATGCAGGTTCTTGTTTTATCGCAACCGAAGAGGCAAACGCGCAGGCGGATTACAAGCAGATGATTGTTGATAGCGGCGCAGAGGATATTGTTTATTCATCGCTGTTTACTGGAGTTTGGGGCAATTATTTGCGTGGGTCGGTCGAGGCGGCGGGGATGGATCCTGACAATTTGCCTACAGCGGACGCGTCGACAATGAATTTTTCCTCCGGTGCGTCAAAGCCTAAAGCGTGGAAATCCATCTGGGGCTCGGGTCAGGGGATTGGAGCTGTTCAATCTGTCGAACCCGCGCAGGCTGTTGCAGAGCGCATTGCGGCGGAATATCAGAGCGCTGGTCGACGGCTGGCAGCTGGGTTCTAGTGGCGCAGCTGTGGGTCATTCGGCATGGGCAAGCCTCGTTTGGGGCGGAGAATTATGATAAGCTCTCGGAGCTTGGTCATCTGCAATCGCAGGCGCTTGGGGCCTGGTTCGAGCGTATGGGTTGGGCGCCGGATCGGGTCATTACAGGCACTATGACGCGGCATGACGAAACGCGGGGCGCAATGGGATTGGCCCGCAGTGAGACCCATGAGGGGTTCAACGAGTATGATTTTGCAGATTTGCTGGCGGCGCGCTATGGTGGTGCCATGCCAGCGCAGGTGAAAGGGGATCGAAAGGCCCACTTTCGGGCGTTGCGTGATACGGTTCTTATGTGGCAACGGGGTGAGCTTGACGGGGTGCGCGAAAGCTGGACAGAATTCAGTGACCGGGTAGAAAAGGCGCGTTTATTTGCCTGCCAAGGCGGGTCAAAACATGTGCTGGTTATTTCTTCTGGCGGGGTGATCGGCGCGCTTGTAGCTCGATGCCTGGAAGCCCCTGCAAAGATGATGATGACGCTGAACTTGCAAGTGAAAAACACGTCGATCACCCGCTTTGTGTTCTCAGGAGAGCGCATGTCTTTGGATGGGTTTAATGCCGCGCCGCATATCGACGATCAGCCTGAATTGCTGAGCTATAGTTAAGGTGAAAAATGAGCAGCGATACTCAAACGCTTGATTTAAATTCCGTTTCCTCCTTTCTTAAAGCGCATCTTCCTGGTTTTGAGGGCCCGCTTGAGGCCGAAAAGTTTAGCCGCGGGCAATCTAATCCGACGTTTTTGCTGCGCAGCGCAGCGGGCAATTACGTGTTGCGGCGCAAACCCCCGGGGCAATTGCTGAAATCCGCGCATGCCGTGGATCGAGAATTTAGGGTGCAACGGGCTTTGGCGGGTACGGATGTGCCTGTGGCTCGCGTGCATATGTTATGCGAAGACCCGGCTGTCATTGGGTCAGACTTTTACATAATGGACTATATTGACGGGCGGAATTTCAACGAGCCGACGCTTGAGGATCTTGCACCAGCCCAACGCGGCGCCGTGATTGATGAGATGAACCGCGTGCTTGCGGCGCTGCATGACGTTGACATTGAGGCTGTTGGTCTTAGTGATTATGGCCCGCCCGGTAATTACTATGAGCGGCAGATCACCCGTTGGACCAAGCAATACCGCGCCTCCGAGACAGAGGCCGTTCCGGCGATGGACGCGTTGATTAGCGCGATGACGGAGGCGCAGCCCCCTGATGATGGCCAGCGCACGCTGGTGCATGGCGATTACCGCATTGATAACATGATGTTTGAGAAAGATGGCACGCGCTGTCTTGCGGTATTGGATTGGGAGCTCAGCACAATTGGTCATCCCTATGCGGACTTGGCGGCGGTGATCATGCAATGGCAACTGCCGCCGGGGCGCGAGGGGCGGGGGCTTAGCGGTGTGGACCGCGCGGCGTGTGGCCTTCCGTCTGATGAAGAGTTTGTTGCGCGGTATTGCGCGCGGCGCGGGATCGACGGGATTCCGCACTTTGGTTTCTATGTGGGCTTTTGCTTTTTTCGGATGGCTGGGATCATTCAAGGTGTTCTAAAACGGGCGCTCGATGGGAATGCGTCGAACCCGCAAAAAGCCAAACAAATGGGCGCTTACGTGCCGATTTTTGCGCAGATGGGGTTAGATTCTCTAGACAATGCACGCGGTTAAACGCTCGACGTCGCCTCGGTCAAAGTTGATAGATTTACAACTGGTAAGGCCCATGCAGGCAATGCCTGACCGGCTGAAGGATGGCGGTGCGCGGGTTGCTCTGTTTTTTACAACATGGGCGCCCGAAAGACTGAGTTTGACGTTCCTTTTTGCGAAGGTCGCCTTCTGGAGAACTTGAATACTTATACCGCCAATAAGCCCAGAGCCGATGCCTGGGCTACTACTCAATTCATTGATCGAAAACTACATAAGCACCTATCATCGAGAATCCGTCATTAAAGTCTTGATCAAAACCAGCGTCGTTGACCGCGTGGAGATACATTTCTCCGACTGCGCTCTGATTGCCCGGGGTATTGCTGCGATCCACCAGGAAACCACCTTGGAGGCCTGTTTGTTGAGCGACATTGATAGTATCGCGATCACCCGAGTTGAAGAACAAACCGCGTACGAACAATTCGACTGATGTTCCTGGCTTAGGTCTATTGGAGTCGGAAAAAGGAACGGAAACCCCTATCGATGGCTGGGAGTTATAAATGTTAGTTGTGCTCACTAAATATTGTGTTTGAGAATCAAACGGGCTCCCAAAAAATACCAACGCTTGTCCATAGGAGCTTGTACCCTGAATACTAATGTTGATGTCTAGCTGACTAAAAGAGCTTCTTACGTTGGTTGCGTGATATAATTTGTGTAGATCAAAGGTGACTCGTGAATAGATGCCAGCTGTAATCGTCGGGGACTGGAGTGCCCACTTAAGTCCGCTATGCGTAGAAGAGTAAGAGTTCAATACGCGAGATACCCCTGGTTGATTCGATCGGACGGCAATAGTTTCAATTGGCTGAAGTCCAAAGAGGCTATAGCCAAGTGATGCCAAGGTGCCGCCCTGTGGATCATCACAGCTTAGCAAAACAACTTGAAAACTTGAGTTTGCTCCCAAACAATATTCTGAACCACGAACGCCTAGCTGAACCCGAGATCCGAAGTTGTTGTTGAATTGAAGATACCAATCGTCCGCCTGAGAACAGTCGACCTGAGAAAGTACCATACCGCTCGCTAGTGTCTCGCCATTAGGGCCTATGCACGAGCTTTTGCTTGATTCAAAAGCCAGCACTCCGGCTCTGGTGGTTGTCCAGCTTTCAGCACCCGCTACTGAAGCACCAGCCAAGAAAAAAAGGAAAACGGCAAATAATCTCGAATAAGTATGGCGCATTTCGTCTCTTTCAATTTGTGTGTTACATTGATTTTTAATCAGTGGACCTTGCAAGGGCTGTGAACGCAACAACAGCCGAA
>CAYWNJ010000177.1:0-1871 GCA_964459535.1 uncultured Rhodobacterales bacterium | reverse complement strand
TGGCCAGACCAAGCTTGCGCGGCAACACTTGTTACCGATAATGCATTGACCACCTGGGGCGTCGGCACGACTGCAATTGGCAGTGCTTTAGCCTGCCCGTTCGTCTCTTCACTTAACAGTAATAAGAAAACGGCATCATCGTTGTTTTCTTGAAGAGTAGTGGCTTGCATATGGTAGGTGATTTTGTGAACGGCAGCACAAGATCGATCTAAAAATGCACGCTGTGAGGTGCCGTTAACCCGTTCGTCATATAAAACGATCTGCACGCAAGCATTGCCTTGCCGCTGCCTCGACAAGTTTGTCGCAAAAGTTATGAGTGGAACACGCCCATACCGGCTGGGTTCTAACTTATCAACGATGTCCAACAATTGCAGATTTACCGGCGCATATAGGCCCGAGCGTTCGTCCACTGAACATTGCTGTTCACTTAATGTAGGCGCGCTTTCGGAACCACTTACGACAAAACACTTAGAGGCACTGTCAGATGAAATGCCACCAACGCCACTCCAAGAAATAGAGGTCCAACCCGTGTCAAGTGAAGAACAATTCGCAAAATATCCCAGTCTATTTTCCACCGCGTTTGTATAATTTATAGCCAAACACCCCAGAGCATCTGCCGATGAGGAAATCATTTCAGGCGAAACTGTCCACGATTGACCTGCGTAGGTTGGATCTCCACAAAACGACAGGGCTAGACGATCCGTTGGATCATTGCCACTGGGGACATGGAACAAGCATTTTGGTTTTATCGCACCATTTATCCCGCTATCGTCCAAGAGTAGTTGACCAAACGCCTGTGCCTTTAAAGAGCTAGCGTTCAAATGTATAATAAAAATAGATAATACCAAGAGCAAAGAGCATTTGACTACTATATTCATTACCTACTCTCCCTGATCAGAAATGATTCCCAAAAACATCTCTAGCTTTACGCGAAGATAATACACTTTTAAAGTGTTTTTCTGCTCCAAAAAAAAAATAGTTCATTCCGATATTTATCTCTGATTTGAGTTGATATATTCCTTTGGGATCAGAGCGCCTCGAGATCTGATGAAAGACATGGAATGGTTGCTGTTTGATTGTTTCGTTCCTGTAAGCCTTGTCCCGCATGGCCGTAATTTACCGGTCATTGTCTTTTTTGGGGGGTAGGATGTTTTGGATACCCCGCACCAGTCTTATGCGGTGCGATTTGTCTCACGAATTTAGCGTATGCTCTATTGTGCTTCAGATACACTTCCTGGCGATGCCGCTGATGCGCTGGATGCCCAGACAGACCTGTTCATCCTCTTTAGTCCCGTGCCGACAAAATAGCGCTGAGTTCTTTGCGCGAAGGCGTGGAACCGGATCGTCACTGCCAGAGCAATGTCGGTTGCAATCGGACCAGAAACCCTCGTGCTGATGGACCAAGGGCCCAAAATGCCCGAAAATTTAGATTCGATCCCCAGGGTGGGGCGGGTCAACCGCGCAACTTGCTCAGGCTCTTCTGATAAAGCTACAATACGGGACACGCATCGAAGATAGGCGAGGACATGGCAGGGCAACAAACAGAAGCCTATCATCTGATATTAGAGGCAATTGATAGTGGTATGTTTCGGCCCGGAGATCGGCTGGTCGAGAGCGATCTGGCCGAGCGCTTTGGCGTCTCACGCACGCCGGTAAGAGAGGCGCTGCAACGGCTTGAAACCCAATCGCTACTTGCGCGGGATGGGCGCAGCTTGATCGTGGCCTCTTTGGATCACAACCAATTGGCCGAGCTTTATGTGGTGCGGAGCGCGCTTGAAGGCTTGGCCGCGGCTCTTGCGGCGCAGCACGCCACCAGCGAAGAGCGGCATCTGCTGCGCGAGATGGTCGAGGCGGATAACGCCTTGGTTGCA
>CAYWNJ010000176.1:0-5566 GCA_964459535.1 uncultured Rhodobacterales bacterium | reverse complement strand
GTGGGGGCGGAACGGCGCGGCGCAACAGTGCCTGTTGCGCGGGGGAGAAATTCGAGGCAAGACGCCTCAGGTTTAAGGTCGGGCGCTCTAGATTAACAGACCGCCTGCGCCCTCATGCCGCAAAAGTGCAACTTTCATTTCAATCCCGCCCGGCGCGGAAAAGCCTGTTAAACCTTTGGCTCCCATAACGCGGTGGCAAGGAATGATGATCGGAATTGGGTTACCGCCGCAGGCTTGACCGACAGCTTGCGCGGACGCACCGACCTCGCGTGCGATTTCACCATATGTGCGCGTCAACCCAAAGGGGATGGCTTGCATAGCGCGGCAAACCGCGCGCTGCAGCTTGCTGCCGACAATGCGGGTGGGTAGGTCGAAGGTCTCTAGTTCTCCGGCTTCATAGGCGGCAAGCTGCGCTGTGCAGGTATCCAAAAGCGCGGTGCGATCCTGGCGACCAGAGGCCCCCCAGTCCAAGCGGATCAGGGCCCCTGTTTGCTCAGTCAGGCAGAGCGTTCCAAATTTGGTGTCCACATCCCTTTGGTATATCGCCTCTTCGGTCGCACGCATCGCCTAATAAAGACCGCCGGAGCTGATCGTGCCGAAACCGGCCTTGTCGCCCACTACGGCCTTTTTCCCGGTCGAGGTGGTGATCTGCGCGCTGGCCTCTGCCGCTTCCTCGAACAAGGGAAGGTCCGAGCCTATCGCAAACCCTCCGTCAAAGGTGATGCCAAAGATAGGTTCTTCTCCCGCGCGAAAACACTCGCTTACCACGGTCGATCCTGATGCTTCATTGGACAGGCGCGCGCCCGAGAAACGGTCAATATTGATGAATTGACAGGCGTCAGGGGTTTTAAAGGGGCCGCCGCCATATTTCCCAATGGCCTCGGACATGAAGCTTTGGAAAACTGGTCCGCACATTTTGCCGCCCGACGCGCCACGCCCCAGGGATTCTGGATTGTCGAACCCGATATAGCACCCTGCAACGATATTTGAGGAAAAGCCAACAAACCAAACATCTTTGGCGTCATTGGTCGTCCCTGTCTTTCCTGCAACGGGTATGGGAAGATCAATCGCGCTGCGCGCCGTTCCCCGTTCAACAACCCCCTGCATCATCGAGGTTAGCTGAAAGGCCGTGACGGGGTCCATCACCCGCTCTCGATCAGAAAAGATCGACGGGGCATAGCCCGGCTCTAAACTCGCAAGACGGCAATCGCCACATTGCCGCGTATCATGGCGATAAATCGTGGCTCCGTATCGGTCTTGCACCCGATCAACCAGGGTTGGGCGCACGCGCTCGCCGCCGTTTGCGAACATCGCATAAGCGGCAACCATCTGATAAAGCGTCGTTTCTTCGGATCCAAGAGAGTTTGCCAGGAACCGGCCCATATTGTCATAAACGCCAAACCCTTCGGCATAATAAGCGACCGTGTCCATGCCGACCTCTTCGGCGAGGCGAATGGTCATCAGGTTCCTTGATTGCTCAATGCCTGTGCGCAGCGGGGTTGGTCCGTAGAACTTATTCGAAGCATTTTTGGGCCGCCACAATCCTTGCGGCGTGTCGATCTCGATAGGCGCATCCACAATGATTGTTGCGGGCGTATACCCGCTATCAAGCGCTGCGGCATAGACAAAGGGTTTAAAGCTTGAACCGGGCTGACGCCGGGCCTGGGTCGCGCGGTTATAGACCGAATGTTGATAGCTAAATCCGCCTTGCATCGCGATCACGCGCCCGGTGGTGACATCCATCGCGACAAAGGCACCCTGAACCTTTGGAATTTGGCGTAAAGACCAGCCTTCTTCTTGCTCAACAACATGTACCACATCTCCAACCGCGAAATTGTCGAAGAAGTTTCCAATCATCCAAGCAATATCGGCGCGCGGCACCGCAACCTCGCCGTGGTTTTCAACACCCAAGAGCAATTGTTGACTTTCGATCTTGCGCACCACGGCGGGATACCATTGGCCGCCTAAATCAATATCGCGCGAAACGGAGATGTCACTCAGCGCTGTCGCCCAATCTTCTGATGTGGCGACCTCGGCAGGTATCTGCTCTCCAGTACCGCGCCAGACTTTTGTTGCGCGATCATAGCTTTCCAGCTGCTGGCGTAAAGCCCGCGATGCAATGGGCTGCATCTGCGGATCAATGGTTGCTCGAATGGTGTAGCCATCTTTGAAGAATTTATTTTCTCCGAATTCGACGCTGAGCTGGCGCCGAATCTCATCCGTAAAATAATCCCGTGGTGGCAGGTCTGCCTTGAAGCTTTCAAAGTCCCCGTTTTGGACCGAGCGCAATGGCTCCGCTTTTTCGGCCTCATAGCGGGCGCGAGAGAGATACCCGTTTTCATGCATTTCTCTTAGCACGTAGTTTCGACGCCAAAGCAGTTTATCCTTGCGCCTCACTGGATGGTAATCCGAAGGCTCTTTGGGTAAAGACGCCAGCACAGCAGCCTCATGGGGCGCAAGCTCGCTCAGGGTTTTATTAAAATAGGTCTGCGCCGCAGCGGCAACCCCGTAGCTATTTTGCCCCAAGAAAATCTCATTGAGATAAAGCTCAAGGATCTTCTCCTTGCTCAGCGTTTTCTCCATTCGGACGGCAAGGATGATTTCTTTGATTTTGCGCTCAATACGCCTGTCGCTGGAAAGCAGAAAGTTCTTCACCACCTGCTGCGGGATCGTCGATGCGCCACGTACGTTCTCTCCGCCAGACCGAACCGCCTCAAACCCCGCTGCAAGGATGCCTCTGAGATCGTAACCGTTATGGGTATAAAAATTCTTGTCCTCTGCTGAGATAAAAGCCTGTTTAATCAGCGGCGGAATGGTCTCGACCGGCGCAAAGAGGCGGCGCTCTCTGGCAAATTCGTCGATGATTCTGCCTTGGCCATTATAGATGCGCGAAATTGTCGGCGGCGTATATTGCGATAGGCGCTCAGGGTTGGGCAGGTCTTGTCCATATATCCAAAAAATCCCGCCAATCCCTAGCGCGAGCATCGCAACACTTAGGGTTATGGCCGTAAAGATACCGCCGAAAAACGACAAAATAAATCGGAACACGGGCGCGCCACCTTTATTGACTAGCGCATATATATCGCCTGAAAGAACACACGTCAAAACGCGAAATCTTTAGTCTTTAGATGCGCATCATGTGCGCCGCGCGCGTATCACCGCCGCATGAGCGGGCTTTGGGCTAGGTCCGCCTTGCGCCATTCCAATATACCCGTTGCGATGGCCTCGATCATGACAGCGCGCCAAACTGGGTCCCTCAGATTGTCTAAGTCCCTCGGCGAGGACAAGAAGCCGACCTCAATCAAGATCGAAGGGATATCAGCGCTTTTGAGGACAGAGAAATTTCCCCGGCGCTCGGGGCGGGTATTCATCGGCCCGCCTGCTTCTGTCATCGCGGCAATGATCGCATCTGCCGCCATGCGCGCGCGGGGGGCGGTCTCTACCCGGGCAAGATCCATCAGAACGCCCGCAATTTCATCATCTGTATCGCTCAGATCAACGCCGGCGAGGATGTCCGCGCGATCTTGCTGAAGTGCAAGCTGCGCGCCTGCGGCGTCAGAGGCTTCCTCGCTAAGCGTGTAGATCGTCGCGCCGCGCGCGCCGCCTTCGCTCAGCGCATCCGCGTGCAAGCTGATAAATAGATCTGCGTTGGCGTGATGGGCCGCGGCAACACGCCCCGGCAGCGAGACAAAGCGGTCATCATTGCGGGTCAGCACCACATTCACATCGCCCGATCTTTTAAGGCTATCGGCAAGCGCGCGTGCAATGGCAAGCATCAGATCCTTCTCGGTGATCCCGTCTCGGACAGCGCCCGGATCAATGCCGCCATGGCCGGGGTCGATGACAACAGTGAATATATCGTCGTCGGTAATGGGGGCCTGCGGCAGCGCCGTCAGGTCACCACTGTCCCAACCTGCGCCGGTGGGTGGGCCGGAGGCGGCCAAGAAAGCCTCGGACTTGGCATGCCGCATAAGAATTCTGATCGTTGCTTTGCCGGAACCTTCATCCACTTTCATATCAATTTCGGTTGGCAGCATCGGCTCGGTCAGATCAGCGACCAGACGCGACCAGCCGGGGCGAAAGGCACCAAATCTTAGTGCGCTGATCCGTCCGGGTTCGGGCAACAAATCTTGGGCTGTTAAACCGGAAAAATCAGCGTCTCTAAAGTCGATCACCAAACGTGGTGGGCCGCTTAAGGTGAACACGCGATAGGGGACGCCTTGGCTTAGACCAAGGACCAAGCGCGTTCTGCCAAACCAATGATCGCTGATTTGCGTCGAGGCAGGCTCAACGCGCGCGCGTACCGTTAAACTTTGGGCCTCTGCAAGGCCAGCAAGACAGACCAAACTTGCAATAAGAAAGATCAGACGGCGCATGTCGTCCTAGCGACGGCGCGAGCTGCGCGCATTTTCAAGGCCAGAAACACGGATGGTGTGCACATCTGATAGCTCTTGATCCGTCACCGCGACGGCCGCTGTCACGCGGCGTGTAGCCTCTGCGCCGCCGGCGCGCGCATTTTCTGGACGGCGCGCCTCTAAACGATAGCCAAGCACACCGTCGATGGCCCCGTTTTCATCCTCGGGCGTAAGCTGCACCTCGTAAAGACCCTGCACATTATCGACACCGGTTGCCCGAATGATAGCGCCTCCGGGAACGCGGTCGACATTGAGTTCGGTTATCGTCGCAACCGGCGTGCCCAGATAAAGCTCGATCTCTGGGCGCGATGAGTTAAACAAACCGCCTTGCGTTGGAATCAAGGGGTTTATCTCGTCGGGTGCTGCCGCCACCGCAACTGGCTCGGCGCGGTCGCGGCCAAACCAATTTATAGGGTTTACGCGGCTATCGCGCAAACCACAGGCCCCTAGAAGCGCCGTGAGTGCGATTAGGAAAGTAAAAGGACGTAACACCTCAGCCCCCAATTAAATCTGCTTTACAGGTTGGTATCAGCGCGGCGCGCGCTTGAAAAGGTGGCTCTGGACCTCAAGCCGCTTGGCGGCTAGGTCCGGCGTGCAAAAGGAGAACAGCGATGGCGCAGCCTGATTTCGAAGCCCTTGTCGAAGATTTCGAGTTTTTGGAGGACTGGGAGGACCGCTATCGGCATGTGATCGAGCTGGGCAAGGCGATGGAGCCGCTTGATCCGGCCCTAAAAGTTCCGGCGACAAAAGTTGATGGGTGCGCAAGCCAGGTGTGGCTGCACCCTCAGATTACGAACGGGACGTTCCATTTCGATGGGGACAGCGATGCGATGATTGTGCGCGGGCTCATCGCAGTTCTCAGGCGGCTTTATAACGGGCTGCCGCTCGCGAGTATCGGCAAGGTTGACGCCTATGCCGAATTGGCGCGGCTGGAGCTGAACGAGCATCTGTCACAGCAAAGATCAAACGGGCTGCGCGCGATGATTGAGCGGATTGCCGAGATTGCAGGAACCTAAAGTGTTCGACCTTAAACCTCAGTCTTGTTGCCTCGCACATATAACCTGACGACTCGGTTTTGATATCAATTTTCGAACGCTTCCGCTTTGCTCAAGCCGACCGAGGGTGGCGCGGTACGCGCCGCCCGTGGGGGC
>CAYWNJ010000175.1:0-5572 GCA_964459535.1 uncultured Rhodobacterales bacterium | reverse complement strand
AACCCTTGCTCTGCCATGCCCAAGGTCGCCCGTAGCCCGGCGCCGCCCGCGCCAACGACCACGACGTCATATTCATGCGTCTCGTAATCATATGCAGCCATTTTGGTCTCCTAAAAGAGTAGTGCGCTCCGGATGGGCGCTATGCAGCGTCACAGCGCAATCCGCGCGATTGCAAAAACGCCCGTCGCCGCAGCGCCGTAGCTGAGGCAGACCGTCAGCGCGATGAGCAGCTTTTGCGACGTGCCATGCACGTAGTCTTCGATCAGTACCTGCACGCCATCTTTGAAATGCATAAAGCTGACCACAATCGTCAAACCCGTCACAATCGCCGGGAAAGGGCGCGCGAAATGCGCCAGCACCTGATCATGCGGCGCACCCAACATCGGCGCGAAGGTCACCACGAAGAGTGGGATTAAGATGAGCAAGCCAAAGCTTTGCATCTTTACCCGCCAGAAATGTCCCGTACCTTGCTTGGCCGAGCCCATCCCAACCGCACGTTTTCGATCCGTCACATAGCGCATCTTTGCCTCCCTCAGAGCAGCAGCAGGGTTACGATTGTGCCCGCAAAGGAACCAAGCACAACCGCCCAGCCCAGTTTCTCCGCCGTCGGCAGGTCAAGCGCCATGCCATTGTCCCAAACCATGTGCCGCACTCCGGCCAGCAAGTGATACCACAGCCCCCAAAGGCTGAGGATCATCACAATCGAGCCAAGCGTCGAGGTAAGCGCCGCATCAGCAAGGGCGAAGTAATCAGGCGATGTCGCCGCCGCGAGCAGCCACCACACAACAAGCAGCGCGCTGATCAACAGCGCATTCCCCGTTATGCGCGTCAGAATAGACGTCACAGAATTTAGCTGCGGTCGATAGATGCTCAAATGGGGGGAAAGGGGGCGGTTCCCTCGGTTAACATCGGCCATGATCACTCCTTGATCTCGGGGCTTGATCTCAATCTAGCTCAAACCACTACGTTGTCATATATTCAACAGGTTATTAAAACGCGGTTTTTTGGCGCAATTTGTCACTTTTTCTTTTGCTGATCGTGAGGGGGGCCTTACTCGCTGAGCCAAAGGGAGATTTGGCGCGTCGTCTCGCGCTCGAGTTTACGCTGGATCTGACGTGGATAATCCTCGAACCCGTTTGCCGTAACAACAAAAGCGCCGGGCCCTGTGATCACATTTTCGAAGAAATAGGCCGTTAGGTCCGTCTGATCCGTTTCAATGGCCAAAGCGTTCACCACAATGCCTTGACGACGTAACAAATCGTGTTGGCCGGCGGGCTCAATCCCTTCATTCGAGACGCCATCACCAGAGACGTCAATGACGCGGCGACGGCAGTGTGGAACCTCAGAGAAGGCCTCTGCCGAAAAGCTCAACGCCTCTCCAATGGCGGTCGAGTAATTGCGCCAGATACGGGGGTCTGCTTCGATACGTTCGGCGAAGGCATCGGTTTGCGCAAAATTATGCATTGGGCTCCACGGGATGGTCTGCCGCTGGCGCGAGGAGCCGGTCCATTGCACGAGGCTGACCATCGCCTGCTGATCGACAAGCGCCTCAGAGACGATGCCATTGCGCAAGGCTGCCGCGATCCCGTCCATTTGCGTTCGGTACTCTTCGCGGTCAACGCTGCCCGAAACATCCACGGCAAGGAGCAAGGCAAGCTCACATGCCCAAGACGTTGAGGGGATGAAAAAGAGTGCAAGACGCCACATGCGGCAAGTCTAAACAACCGAGGTCAGGGATGCATCTCACATCTGCGTTGTATAGCCTGGCGACGGAATTTTGATATCAATCCTAAACCGTCACCGCTTTGCTCAAGCCGACCGAGGGTGGCGCGGTACGCGCCGCCCGTCAAACCGAAGGTTTGCCTCCGGCAAAACGGGGCGGTCGGCGCGTTGCCATCCTGCGGATGGCTAGGGGCTGAGCGGATGCAGGATCAAAATTCAGTCGCCAGGCCTTATCATTGGGCTCAATGGCGCGCGTGCTCAGAGCGGGATCAACGCCCAATAATCCAGATCGAGCAGAATGTCGGGCAGATATTTCCCGTCATCCCCGCGCAGTTGAAAGTCAACAGCGCCTTTCGTTGCAACCAGGCGCAAGCGCAGCGCGCCGACCCCCGGAACCGAGGTCTCGGCCTTGTCCAGCACCTCTGACCAAGCACGGACCGTATCGCCCGCAAGGCACGGGTTCGCATGCGCCCCTGCATTCAGCCCCACGATCATTTGCGCATTTGCGAGCCCGTTAAAGCTAAGCGCCCGCGCCATCGAGATAATATGTCCGCCATAGATCAACCGCCGCCCATCCGGGCGCGTGGAAACATCAAAGTGGATTTTTGCTGTATTCTGCCAAAGGCGGGTGGCCATCATATGCTCCGCCTCTTCGATGGTGACCCCATCGACATGGTCAATGCGCTCTCCCACAACATAATCTGACCAGCGATGCGGCTCGCCCGCCAAACCCATGTCATAGTTCGAAAAATCAAGCCCAGGAGGGATGATCAACGCGTCAGCGGCAAGGGCCTTTGGCAAATCAGGGATCAAAACCTCGGGTGCAGGCGCGTCCAAATTGCCTTTGCGCACCATCACCCAGCGCGTATAGTCAAGCACGGTCTCGCCATGTTGGTTTGCCCCTGTGCTGCGCACCCAAACCACACCCGTTTTACCGTTCGAGTTCTGCTTAAGCCCGATCACCTCCGAGCGGGTGGTGAGGGTATCTCCCGGCCAGACCGGCGCATGCCAGCGCCCCGCCGCATAGCCAAGATTTGCAACGGCATTGAGAGAAACATCCGGCACCGTCTTACCAAACACGACATGAAAGACCAGCAAATCATCCAGCGGCGCGGTTTTCAGCCCGCAGCTTTGCGCAAACGGATCAGACGAATATAGCGCGTGACGGGCGGGATAGAGCGCATGGTAAAGCGCTCGTTCCCCCTGCCCCACCGTGCGCGGAACAGCGTGGTTCAGCACATGTCCAACCCGATAATCTTCGAAAAAGCGACCAGGATTCGTCTTCATGATTTGCGATCTCCAAGCAAAAGGCGCCGTTTATCGCCGCTCAAACCGGGAAGGGCCAAACGCCGAGCCAGTTGTGGATATAGCCGATTATGGCGAGCAAAATGACGGAGCCGACCAGAAACATCAGATCTTTCGCGTAACTGCCACCCTCTGGCGCTTGCCAGTCTGGCTCCGCCGCATTGATCAGGCGTGGCTGAACAATGGCCCAGGCAAGCAATCCTCCGAAGAGTATCATCGACGCGACATCGCCATTGACCAGAAGATGCGCAACCGCCCATGTACCAAAGCCTGCGAGCATCGGGTGACGCATCCCCTGCAAAACCCGCCCGCGCTTGGCTGCTGGGCTCATCAAGAATAATGCGATGAGCATCAGAAGGTTGTTGATATGGATTGAGAACGCAGGCAACTGCCAAACAATCATCTCAGGCACGCCGCGATAGCCAACAATCATCAAGGCGATGGCACCGACGATCAAAACTGCAACAAGACCCTTACCCGCATCCCCTAGCCGTGCGCGGCGCGCCGGGGCCACTCTCTGAAAAAGATGGGCAGCCCACCAAAGCGCAACACCAAGAATAAGTGTGATCCAGTACATCAGCTCAGCTCCTTTTGCATTGCCGCAATCGCATCGGCTTGGGCAATTAACCCACGTGCGGTTTCAACATGAAGGTTCTCGACGATTTTACCATCCACAACCGCAACGCCCTGCCCCGAAGCGACCACGGCGTCAAACGCCTCAATCTGCCGACGGGCAAGATCTAGCTCCGCTTCCGAGGGCGAGAAAGCGGCGTTGGTAATGTCAATTTGCGCCGGATGGATCAGCGTCTTGCCGTCAAAGCCCATATCCCGGCCCTGCGCGCATTCGGCAGCCAGCCCCGCATCGTCCTTAAACGCGTTATAGACCCCGTCAATAATGGCCCGCCCATGTGCCTTGGCCGCCAGCAAGCACAAACCCAGACCCGCTTGCAGCCCCAGCCGATCTGCCCGAGACCGGATATTCATCTCTTTCGCCAGGTCATTGGTGCCCATCACCATCCCCTCAAGCCGAGGATGCCCCGCAATAGCCGCCGCGTTCAGCATGCCAAGAGGCGTCTCCATCATCGCCCAGAGCGGCTTTGCCGCCGCAATCTGCCCCAGCGCGTCCAGATCATCCGGCGCATCGACCTTTGGCAGCAGCAGCGCGTCGGCATCCATCTGCGCCGCAGCCTCTGCATCCTCGCGCCCCCAAGCCGTATCAAGGCCGTTGATGCGGACGATCTTTAGCCGCGCGCCATAGCCGCCCTCTGCCAGCGCTCCGGCCAATATCTCCCGCGCATTAACCTTTTCTTCTGCCGAAACCGCATCTTCTAGGTCAAAGATAATCGCGTCCACGGCAAGGCCGCGCGCCTTTTCCAGCGCCCGAGGTTTTGAGCCAGGAATATAAAGAACAGAGCGAAGTGGGCGGGTCAGAGCCATAAGGGCCTCCAAATTGAACATGCCCAGGCTTTGGGCCATTTTTCAGCTGATTTTGCAAGGTCAAGAATGCGGCGGCGCAGCATGTTTCAAATTTGAAGTATCTGCGCGCGCTGGCTTAACCATTTTCTCACCCCCAAAGCGCAGGCTGCTCCCTGCGCCAAAGATGTCCTGGAGGGCCGTTTCGGCAGAGCCGCCGAACCTTTACGGAAGATATTTTCGGCGCACGGAACCGGGGCCGCCCGGTCATCGCCGGATATCCGGCTGGGCTTGATGACGTTGGGTGACGCCTTTTACGAAAGGCTAATGCAACATGAAAAAGCTAGGAATATGGTCACCAATAATTGCCGCCGCGACACTTGCAGCGGCACCTATGGTTCACGCTCAAACCGCGAGAAATTGCGCGCCGCGCGAAATCGTGGTTGAGCGACTTGCACAGGGCTATGGTGAGACACGGCACGCGATGGGTATTGGGGCAAACAACTCCGTGGTCGAGGTTTTTGCCGCCAGTGAAACGGGCACTTGGTCGATTACCGTGACCAGCCCGCAAGGTGTCACGTGTTTGGTCGCGTCCGGTCAGGCCTTTGAAGAAATCGCCGAAGCGCTCCCAGCTAAGGGCAGCGACGCTTAGATGCGATAACGTCTCCGTCCGCCTTGGCCCTATCTGGTCGCCTAGAGCACGACCTTAAACTTGAGCTATCCTTCGGCACTTCAGATAGCGCCGTTCCGAGGGATGGCGCAATCGCGCCGCCCCGTAGGGCGGAACGGCGCGGGGCTTAAGAAAACCGTCTAAGATCCAAAGATCGCGACGTATGTTTACGGACAAATGGGCATTTTAAGACCGCCGATCTGGCACAAGGCGTGCGCGACGTTCTCCAACCCTTCATTGTGCCGCAGCGCTGTAAAAACGGTAGGGCGCTCGCCACGCATCCGATGCGCGTCAACGCGCATCACGTCTAAGTCCGCCCCAACATGCGGTGCGAGATCTGTCTTGTTCACAATCAAAACATCCGATTTGGAAATGGCAGGTCCCCCTTTGCGCGGGATATCCTCGCCCGCGGCAACGTCTATCACATAGAGCGTTACATCCGCCAACTCAGGACTAAAAGTG
>CAYWNJ010000174.1:0-5581 GCA_964459535.1 uncultured Rhodobacterales bacterium | reverse complement strand
TACCTTGGCCCGGGCCGCGCGGTGCAGGCTGCGGGTCTTGACTACCTTGTCGAGCTGACGCCGCAGCCGCACCAATTGAGTGTCAATCGCGCGCCGGTCCGCCTCGATCTGCGTCTCGCCGGGGCCGCCGACAAAGCCCAAGCCCCCGCGCTGCCGCTCCAAATGGGTCCAGGCGCGCACGAGCCGGGTGCGTTGATAGCTAAGCGCCGCCATCTCGACCTGAAGCACCCCTTCCCGCGTTGCCGCGCGATCCGAGAAAATCTCCAAGATCAGCCCGGTGCGGTCGAGCAATTTCACCGACCACGCCTTTTCTAGGTTGCGCTGTTGAACGGGCGTCACGGGCCCGTCGATGAGCACCAAATCGACCTCAGCCGCCTTAAGCTGCGCCTTCAACGCGTCGATCTTGCCCGAGCCAAACAGCATACCGGGATGGGCTCGTTTCAGCTGGACGACCTCCGCCCCCACCACGTCTAGCTCTGGGAGCGCGCGCGCCAGCGAAACAGCCTCTTCCAACGCCATCGCGGCATCGCGGCGTTCTGGGTCCGACTTGAACTCTGGGTGCAAAACCCAAGCGCGGGTTAGCGGGGCACCCCCGGTATGATCAATCTGGAACTGAGCTTTGCTCAAGAGGCGTCTTCGCCCTCATAAAATGAAACGGGCTGACTTGGCATGATCGTCGAGATGGCATGTTTATAGACCAACTGGCTTTGGCCATCACGCCGAAGCAGGACGCAGAAATTGTCAAACCAAGTGATCACACCTTGAAGTTTTACCCCGTTGATCAGGAAAATTGTAACTGGAATCTTAGCCTTGCGTACATTGTTTAGAAATGCGTCTTGCAAGTTTTGTCTGTCCGAAGCCATTGTCCGGTATCGCCTTCTTGTTATTCGCGTCTGTGCGCAATTTTGCCCGCCGCTTTAAAAGCAGGCCTCCCCGTTCTAGGTAGAGTATGAATCGCTACGGCCCAAGTTTCCAGCCCAAAAGGCCATTCACCCCCCATCTATTTTCTACCTAGCGTCCGGTACGCCATAAATCAGGCGTTAAGAGCGCAATAATGGCCAAAGTCTCGAGCCGCCCCAGTACCATTGCCGCTGCAATAACGCCCTTGGCCAGGGGGTCAAGCTCGGCCAGGCGGAGGGTTTGGGTGCCTGCGGTCTCAAGAATCGGCCCTGTAGTGGTCAGCGCGGAGATCGCCAGGGTCAGCGCGCTCTCAAATGGCACACCAAGGGCGGCAAGCAGAATCGTGACCGCCGTTAAGGTCAGGGCAAAGAGCATAAAAAACACCCAAGCCATAAATGCCGCATCAACTCGTACGCGCTGCCCCAACCTGCCGGTGCGCGCGATTGACGACGGGTGCACCAGCCGCTGCATCTCGCGATAGCCGTTTTGGTACAGCACGAACACGCGCAGCAGCTTGACCCCGCCTGCGGTCGTGGCCACCCCGCCCCCCATCAGCGCAAGGCCCATTAAGATCAGGCTGGGCGTTGCCAAGCCTGACCAATCTTGCGCCGTGCTCCACCAAGCGCTTTGAAAGCCCGTTGTGGTCAGAAATGAGGTCACGGTAAAGATACCGCCCCAAAGGGCCCCCGCGGCCTCGGCCAAGCTGTCATCTGCGTTCACGTCATAAGCGCCGAGCCAATGCCTTAGAAACAAGGCGAGCGGGACAAATAAGATAAGGGCCAGACCAATCCGAAGCTCAGGATCTTGGCGCAAACCGCCCGACGCGGTTGTGATCGTATCGGTGCTAAAGGTCAGGCGGGACAGGGCAAAGAGCATAAAGAGCAGCAGCACCGCTTCGCCTGCCCAGCCTGCCCCCGCGCTCTCAAGCCCCTCCAGCGAGGTGATCCCAGAGGTCGCTAAAACCGCCATCGCGTGCATCAGCGCAGGCAGTGCCGCCTCACCCCCGATGAAAAGCAAAACCCAAAGCAGCAGGGTCAGCCCCGCATAGATCGGCGCCAAGGTCTGCGCTGTCTTGAACAGGCGCGCCCGCCCTGCGGGCTGCGCGATCCGTTGTTGGTCCAGGTCTGTTTGGCCGGACCGGGCGCGCGCGGTTATCTCAAAGCCGCCCAAGTTGAGCGGTGCCAGAATGGCGGCGGCTGCGATCCACATCACCAGCCCTCCAAGCCAGCCTACAAGCCCCCTCCAGAGGTGCAAAGGCGCGCTGAGGCGTGAGGGTTCAAAGGTCGGTGCGCCGGTTGTGGTGATCGCGCTCACCATTTCCAAATAGGCATTCAAAAATGTCGTGGTGCGCAAAGCCTCATAGAAGGGTATCGCCAAAATCACAGGCAAAAGCGCGAAGACGGAAAAGAGGCTCATCAGCGGGCCCAAGCTGCCATGACCCGGCAGTCGGTCGGCATGGGCCAGGGAAATCAGTGCAAAGATAATCAGCCCCAGCAGGCCTGAGTACAAAAAGACCCGCCCAACCTCTAGCTCGCGGATAATCCCGGCATAGACCGCAGGGACCAGCATCGCGGCCGAAAAGACCCCAAAGACCAGCAGGAACAGCGGCAGCGCCAGCACCCGATCCCGAAACCGCGCCCGCGCTTTGCGCATCAGAAAAAGTCGATAGAGACCTGCAAGAGGCGCTCGACCTCCGGCACGTCCTTGGCAAGCGAGAAAATCGCGACGACATCGCCCTCGTCAATGCGGGTGTGGCCGGAGGGACGGATCACCTCCTCACCCTTGCGCACGGCGCCAACCAGAACACCTTCGGGAAAGCCAATCTCGGCGATCTTCTGCCCGGCGAGGGGCGAGGTTGAGAGCACCTCTGCCTCGATCACCTCTGCTTCCGCATCCCCGATTGAATAGACCGAGCGCACGCGGCCATGCCGGATATGGCGCAAGATCGAGCTGACTGTCGTTGCGCGTGGGTTGATATAGGCGTCAATGCCCAGCGGCTCCATCATCGGCACAAGCGTGGGATCATTGATCAGCGCGATGGCATAGGGGCAACCCTCGGCCTTTGCGCGGACGGCGGCCAACATGTTGGTCTTGTCATCATCTGTCACCGCAAGCACGGCATCAGCACGGGCCACGCCCGCCTCAGCCAGCAGCACCGCATCGAGCCCATCGCCATGCAGCACAATCGTGCGCTCCAGCGCCTCTGCCGTGCGCTCGGCGCAGGCCAGGCTTTTCTCAATCATCTTCGCCCGCACCCGGCGCGCATGGCTTTCGAGTTCCGTCGCAACAGCAAGCCCGACATTCCCCCCACCGATCAACACCACCCGCTCTTGGCGCGTCACAGTTTTGCCGAAAATCTCCATCGTGCGGGCCGTGTCGTCCTCATGCGCAAAGACATAGCACGCATCGCCCACAAAAAGCTGATCACCGGCCTCGGGGGCAAAGAGCGTGCCGTCGCGCCGCACCCCAACAACAATCGCGCGCAAGGTCGAAAAGAGATCCGTTAGCTGGCGCAGGGGCGTGTTGATGACCGGGCAATCGGCCTCAATCGAGATCCCCAGAAGCTGTGCCTTGCCGTCCATAAAACGCTCGACATCAAAGGTCGACGGGGCAGAGAGGCGCTGTAGGGCGGCGGTGGCCACCTCGCGCTCGGGCGAGATCACCACATCAATGGGCATATGATCGCGGCGATAAAGATCGGAATAAATCGCATCGAGATAGCTTTGGCTGCGCAATCGGGCGATTTTACGGTTGATCCCAAAAACCGAATGGGCAACTTGGCAGGTGACCATGTTAACCTCGTCCGAATGGGTGGCGGCAATGATCATATCGGCATCCGCTGCCCCGGACCGCGCGAGAACATCTGGATAGCTGGCAAACCCTGCCACGCCCTGCACATCCAGCGTGTCGGTCGCGCGGCGCACAAGATCGGGGTTGCTGTCAACGATGGTGACATCGTTGCGCTCGCCTGCAAGGTGCCGCGCGATTTGCCAGCCCACCTGCCCTGCCCCACAAATGATGACCTTCATGGGCGCGTTGCCCTCCCGGCTCCATTCAAGGCCTCTGACATGGCAGATGCACCGCGAGGGGTCAATTCAATTGTCACCACCTGGAGAGTATGGCAGGTTACACCCATGTTTAGAATATCGCTCTTGATCGCCATCGGCCTTGGCCTGGCCGGGTGCCTGCCTGTATCGACCTATTACCGCGAAGGGGTCAGCCTTGCGACGGTTGAGCGGGATGAGCTGCGCTGCGAGGTCGCCGCCCTGCGCGATGCCCCAGTTCATGAGGTGGTGCGACAAGGGCCACCAGTTTATGTCCCAGGCAAGCAAGTGTGTACCGCGACTGGGGTTTGTTCAAGCACCCCTGGCCATTATGTTCCCGGTGAGATCTATACCGTGGATCGTAATAAGAGCCTGCGGCAAAGCCTGGCCCGGCAATGTATGGTCAATCGCGGCTATGCCCCGGTTGAGATCCCCGCCTGCCCAAATGCGGTCGCACAAGCCGCGCCCGCCCCGAGCGCCTCTGACCGCTTGCCCAAACTCACACCCGCATCTTGCGCCATCCGCACCCCGGGCGGCGGTATTCAGATCGTCACCCAAGGCTAGAGCGCGATGTCGGACCCCGCGCGCATCGCCGCTGCGAAACGTTGCGTTCAAGCGCATTATTCTCGCCTCGCCGACGCCCGCGCTGAGACGGTGCAGGCGGCGTTGGCGGCCCATATGACGCCCGATGCGCTTTGGCGCGGGATGCATCCCTTTCATGAACAGCGCGGCCCCGAGGCCATCGCCGCGACTTTTTGGACACCTTTCCTAGAGGCGTTCTCCGCCCCGCAGCGGCGCGAGGATATATTCTTTGCTGGGCAAAACAGTGTCGGGCCTGGCGTGTGGACTGCTTCCATGGGCCATTTGATGGGGCTCTTTGATGCGCCGTTTATCGGCATCCCGCCGACAGGCCGCATCGCGATGCTGCGCTATGCCGAGTTCAACCGTGTCGAGGACGGGCGCATTACAGAAACCGCGCGCTCGCTCGATCTGCTGCACCTTATGGCGCAGGCAAATGTCTACCCGCTGCCCCCGCAAACCGGCGCGCAGCTTGTTCAGCCGGGCCCGCGCACGCAGGATGGGCTGCTTCGGGGGCCTCAGGACCCGGCGGAGGGAGAGAAAACGCTCGCTCTGATCAATGCCATGATCGGCGCGATTAACCACGCGAACGCCGCCAAGCGCCCCCTGCCCCCCGCCGAGGAATTGGCGCAGCATTGGCATGACGATATGTGCTGGTGGGGCCCCTCAGGCATTGGCGCGACCTACACGATTGCACGCTATATCCAGCAGCATCAGCGCCCCTTTCGGCACGAAACCAAAGACCGGGAATTCTATGGCCATATTTGCCGCATGGCCGAGGGAAACTATGGCGGTTTTTTCGGCTGGCCTAACCTCTCGATTGTCCCTGTCGGGGATTATTTGGGACTGCCCGCCACCCATACCCGCGCCCCAATGCGCGTGGTGGATATCTATCGCCGCGCCGGCGATAAGCTTTCCGAGAATTGGGTTTTTATCGACATCTTACATTTCTTGGCCGAGCAAGGCTTGGACATTTTGGGGCGCATGGACCGGCTGCAACGGCCTTTAAATCCCTGAGCCAGGCCTTTTTAGTTTGAAACATAACGCATTCCAAATGG
>CAYWNJ010000173.1:0-5583 GCA_964459535.1 uncultured Rhodobacterales bacterium | reverse complement strand
AGGCGGCGCGGCCGCGCGCCATCGCCGTTCCCGCGATCCCAAGCGTTGCCGGGCCGGGCGAGCCGCCTGCGATGATCCATCCGATCCAAATGACGAGGAACTCTGGTCCGAACATCCTACACCCCAAATCTGTGTTGAAACTGAAGACACCGAGATACCCGACGCAGGTATAAGGCCCCCAAGATCATCGCGCGGCATCCATCAGGCGGCGCATCTCTTGGATCGCGGGCCCGAGGCCGCGAAAGATGGCCTCTCCGATTAGAAAATGCCCGATGTTCAACTCAACCACCTGTGGGAATGCCGCCACCGGCTCGACCGTTTCAAAGGTCAGCCCGTGGCCGACATGCACCTCCAGCCCCAACGTATGGGCAAAAGCGGCCATGTCGCGCATCGCGGCGAGTTCCTTATCGCGCCGCTCAAAATCCCCTGCGTGATGGGCATCACAATAGGCACCTGAGTGCAGCTCGATTACTTGCGCCCCAATGCGATGCGCGGCTTCGATTTGGCGGCGCTCGGCAGCAATAAAGATGGACACCCGGCAGCCTGCATCGCGCAGGGGTGCGATGAAATGCGCGAGGCGGTTTTCTTCGCGCGCCACTTCTAACCCGCCCTCGGTTGTGCGTTCTTCGCGCTTTTCTGGCACGATGCAGACGGCATGTGGGCGGTGGCGCAGAGCGATGGCTTGCATCTCTTCGGTCGCGGCCATCTCGAAATTGAGCGGCACGCTTAGGATGTCCATCAGCCCTTCGATATCGGCATCGGTGATATGCCGCCGATCCTCTCGCAGATGCGCCGTTATCCCATCCGCGCCCGCCTCTTCTGCCAAGATTGCGGCGCGCAGCGGGTCCGGTGTCAGCCCGCCGCGCGCATTGCGTACAGTCGCGACGTGATCAATGTTAACGCCAAGACGCAAAGGGCCCAGGGGTTGCATTCCTACTCTCCTATTCGACTCGAAACGAATGCTATGCCGCTTTACGCGCGAGGGGAATGACCTCTTTCACTCGCGCGCACGCGATGCCTTGACTTTGAGTGCCTCAAGCTTTGCCTTAAGCGCGCCTTTGCGCCGGTGCTGATAGGCACGGATCACCGGCACAGAAAGATAGTAGGCAAGTGTGGCGACAATGACCCCAGGGATGATCCCGCCAATCAGGTAGGGGAAAAAGATCCTTTGATAGAACTCTTGAAGATAGAGCCATTGCGCTGGATCGCCGGTAAAAATCGTCGTGAAATTATGCCAGAGCGCCAAGAACGCGCGGCCAAATTGCTCGCCAATTTTTCCATTCCGTTCCGGGTCAAAGTCCAGTCCAAGCAGGCCGTAGCCCGTTCGCAGAGCCGCGATACCAATGGGAACATAGGTGAGCGGATTGCCAAAGAAGGTGGCCATAAGCGCGGCCAAGACATTGCCGCGCATCACCAAAGCGATCAGGCCAGCGCAGATAAAGTGAAAGCCATAAAAGGGGGTGAAGGTGGTAAAGACACCCGCCCAGACACCGCGCGCGATACGCTCTGGGCTGTCCGGCAGGCGGCGCAGCCGATATTGGACATATTGAAACGCGCGCGCCCAGCCCCCTCTAGGCCAGAGAAATTCCAGCAGCGCGCGCCAAATGGGCTTTCGGTCACGGCGTTTAAAAACCAAGAGACCTTCTACTCCTTTGTCGGCTCAGGCGGCACCTCGTCCAGAGGTGCTTGACACATCGCGGAAACGCGCGATTTGCGCAACCTCGTTTTCCGCCTCAAGCGTCAAAAGCAACGAATGCAAATGCTCGGCATCGCGCAGCTCGACATGTATCAACAGACGGAAAAAATCAGGCTTCCGATCTAAAAACTCAAGATTTGAGATATTGGCGCGGGTCTCTCCAATCAAGGTGCAGATGCGTCCCAAAACGCCGGCATCATTGCCAATCGTCAGATCCAGCTGCGTGGTATAGGCCGCACTATGCGTACCGCCCTGCCAATGCAGATCAAGCCAGCGCTCAGGCTGATCCTCGAACTCAGGCAAGCGGGGGCAATCGATAGCATGCACCACAACGCCTTCGCCGCGAAAGGTGATGCCGACAATTCGCTCCCCTGGCAAAGGCTCACAGCAAGGCGCGCGGCGGAACTGTTGACCTGGCTTAAGCCCGATCACGGCGCTTTTGGCATCGACAACCGCGCCGTCTTTGGGATGCAGGTCCGGGTATAGCGTTTGCACGACATCTTGCCCGGTCAACTCCGCACGGCCCAGCCGAGCAAGAACCTCGTCACCATCCGTCAGACGTAGATGCCGCGCTGCGGTTGCCAGCGCCTTTTCTGTCGCCTTTTTTCCAACCTGCGCAAAGGCTGAGCGAGCCAATTCCTGGCCCAGCCGGATAAAACGGTCACGATCCGCTGCGCGCAGAGAGCGCCGAATGGCCGCGCGCGCCTTACCCGTCTTCGCGATATCGAGCCAACTGGTCTGCGGGGTTTGCCCCTCTGCGGTGATGATCTCGACCGATTGACCATTGCGCACGCGCGTCCAAAGCGGCACGCGCATACCGTCCACTTTGCACCCAACGCAGGCATTGCCCACGCGAGTGTGCACCGCATAGGCAAAGTCAATGGGCGTGGCCCCGCGCGGCAATTGGAACACGTCCCCCTTGGGTGTGAAGCAAAAGACTTGGTCTGGATACATCTCCAGCTTGACCGCTTCCAAGAAATCCGCGTGGTTTTCCTCTTGATCAAACCGCTCGCTCAGCTGGGCGACCCACTTTGCCGGATCAACCGCGAACGGGTTGCTGGAGCGTACGCCGTCGCGATAGGACCAATGGGCGGCAACACCGGTTTCGGCCACATCATGCATTTGGTGGGTGCGGATCTGCACCTCAACCCGCTTACCATCGCGCCCGGACACCGTTGTGTGAATCGAGCGATAGCCATTTGATTTGGGCTGGCTGATATAATCTTTGAACCGCCCCGGCACCGCACGCCAGCGTTGGTGGATGGCCCCCAGCGTGCGATAGCAATCCTCTTCGGTGGCGGTAATGATACGGAAGCCGTAAATATCCGATAGGCGCGAGAAGGGCTGATCTTTCTCTTGCATCTTACGCCAGATCGAAAAGGGTTTTTTGGCGCGCCCAAAAACCTCTGCTGTGATCCCGGCCTTTTTGAGCTCAACGATCATATCGCCCGTGATCTTTTCGATCACATCATCTGTCTCACTCTGAAGCCGAACAAAGCGGCGCATGATCGACGCGCGCGCTTCGGGGTTCAGGACGCGAAAGGCCAAATCCTCTAACTCATCCCGCATCCATTGCATCCCCATGCGCCCGGCGAGCGGGGCATAGATATCCATTGTTTCCCGAGACTTCTGGATCTGCTTATTCGCGGGGACCGCCTTTATCGTGCGCATATTGTGCAGCCGGTCAGCCAGCTTGACCAAGATCACCCGAAAGTCCTTGGACATCGCGACAAAGAGTTTACGGAAGTTCTCTGCCTGTTTGGTTTCAAGGCTAGAAAGCTGGAGCTTTGTGAGCTTGGTTACGCCATCCACAAGGCTCGCCACCTCTCCCCCAAAGCGATCCGCAACCAGTTTATAGCTGGCGCGTGTATCCTCAATCGTATCATGCAGCAACGCGGTTACGATTGTCTCATCATCCAGGGATTGACCGGCCAAGATCTTTGCAACCGCGACCGGATGGGTGAAATACGCCTCACCCGAATGCCGCATCTGCCCTTGATGCATCTCGCGCGCAAATTCAAACGCATCCTGGATGAGCGCCGCATTTGCCTTTGGGTTATAGCTGCGGACCAGCGCGGCAAGATCCTCGCCCGCTTCGATTTGGTCCACCATGGGCTTTCTTAAGCCTGACCTTGCGCCGCCATCAATTGGCGAAGAAGCATCTCTTCGGTCATGCTATCTTCGTCCGGCTTGTCCTGCTCGCCGCCCATCAAAAGCGCCATGCTATCTTCTTCGGCTTCATCGACCTCAATCTGAGTCTGATTGCTCTCAATCAGGCGCTCGCGCAGATCTTCGGCGCTCTGAGTCTCTTCGGCGATCTCGCGCAGCGACACGACAGGGTTCTTATCCTTGTCCCGCTCCAGCGTGAGCGGCGATCCAGCCGAGATTTCACGCGCGCGATGTGCGGCCAGCATCACCAGCTCGAACCGATTTGGAACCTTATCGACGCAATCTTCGACAGTTACGCGCGCCATGAGCCATCTCCACAGACGATTTTCGTGATCAAGATCGGCTATCTAGGCCGATTTTCGGCCGTTTGCAACCCGCTAAGTTGGGATCTCTAGCGGGATAACCTCTTCCAGCAAATCCGGGTCCAACCGCCCAAGCATCTCCGTCACGCTCAGGCCCAAAATGGGATGGCACCAGGTCGGCGCGATCTCAGCCAAAGGCACCAAGACAAACGCCCGCTCTTGCAGCCGAGGATGGGGGAGGATGAGCGTATCGGGCACTGAGGCGAGTTGCTGGGCGACGGGCAGGTCTCGCCAATAGGACTGGCGCAGCGTATCTGGGAGTATCGTTTCCTCCGCCGCGAGCAGATCAATATCCAAAACCCGCGGTGTCCATCGTTCCTTGCGAGTCCTGCCAAAAGCTTGCTCGATTTCATGCAATGCAGTTAAAGCCTCTTGGGGTGCGACATCCCAGCTCAACCGCGCCGCTGCGTTGGCAAAATCTGGACCAGCTCCCGCCGGAAAGGCGGGCGTCTTAAAAAACCTGCTCTGCCCAAGGATAACAGCGCCCAAATCCTCCAGGCGCTGGAGCGCGGCCTTGAGCGTGACGGCGGGCGGGCCAACCACCGAGGGTTGGTTTGCCCCGAGCGCAATGAGCATTTCCTGAGACATTTCGTCTGGGCCAATCCACTTTGACCTTTGGTTCGACTTGCGACATACTCAAAAAATGCTATTTGGCACAATACCTTCCGCCTAAGGTTAACCACTCACTCTTAGATCTTACGGCGGATGCGACTCTTTGAAGGGAAAAATTATGTTTTATAAAGACGAACGGCTTGCGCTGTTCATAGACGGCTCAAACTTGTATGCGGCAGCGAAGTCGCTTGGGTTTGATATCGACTATAAGCTCCTACGCCAGGAGTTCATGCGCCGCGGCAAAATGCTCCGGGCCTTTTACTACACCGCGCTGCTGGAGAATGACGAATATTCTCCGATCCGGCCGTTGGTGGATTGGCTGAACTATAATGGATTCACCATGGTCACAAAGCCCGCCAAAGAATACACCGACAGCATGGGGCGGCGCAAAGTCAAAGGTAATATGGACATCGAGTTGACCGTAGATGCGATGGAGCTAGCGCCCCGCATTGACCATATTGTTCTCTTCTCAGGCGATGGTGATTTTCGCCCGCTTGTAGAAAGCCTGCAAAGACAAGGTGTGCGCGTCTCTGTTGTCTCGACAATCCGCAGCCAACCCCCAATGATCTCGGACGAGCTGCGCCGTCAAGCGGACAATTTCATTGAGCTTGACGAGTTGAAAGAGGTTATTGGACGTCCTCCGCGCGAAGATATGCCTGTGCGCCCCGGGCAGGATCAAGAGCTCGTTTAGGTCGCCGCGCGGCCGATTGCCAACGCTCGCCTTGGTGGAGAAGCTAATGGGAC
>CAYWNJ010000172.1:2253-5602 GCA_964459535.1 uncultured Rhodobacterales bacterium | reverse complement strand
AATTCGATCCTCTCAAAACCGGTCTGACGTTGTTTGTCACCGTTTTGGTGGTGGCTTTGGCAAAGACTTATGCCGATCTGGCCGCCAAATTCCTGGCCACAGGCACGGGTCACTCAATTGCAACAGTGCGGTCGGCCTGGGCGCATAGCCGCACAACGTTGCTGGCGGCCAATGGCCCGACGCTGGCGATGTTTGCTGGTGCGGCAGGGCTTTATGGACATGCTATGGCCATGGGGCTTGCGCAGGTCTGTGCCATGGGGCTCTTGCTGTTTTATGGCTGGCGCATCGGTTGGCGCATTTCGGGTCGATTGCTGCCCTCAATTCTAAGCGCGCTTGCAATGGGTGCCGCTGGTTTGGCGCTGACCGCGCTCAAACTTGCAGTCTACTGATCAGGTTAAGAGGTGACATGATGACAAAAATCCTTCCGGCGGGACGACTAAGACGGTCGCCCTTTCACGAGGCAACCTTGGCCGAGGGGGCCGAGGCGTTTCTGCCCTACAACCGGATGCTCATTCCACGTGGCTATGGTGATCCAGAGGCTGAGTACTGGCGCCTGATGAACGGGGTCTCGATGTGGGATGTCGCCGTGCAACGCCAGGTCCAGATCAAAGGCCCGGATGCGGCGCGGCTGGCGCAAATCCTATGCGTGCGCGACTTGTCGGGTCAGAAGATTGGCCAGGGCAAATACGTGGCCCTATGCAATCACCAGGGCATATTGCTCAATGACCCGATTGCGCTGAAGGTCTCAGACGACACCTATTGGCTGTCAATCGGTGACAGCGACATCTGGTTCTGGGCGGCTTGTGTCGCGGGTGAACGGGGCCTGGATGTCGAGATCAGCGAACCGGATGTCTCGCCACTCGCCGTGCAAGGCCCGCTGGCAGAGGACGTTGTGGCGTCGCTCCTTGGCGATTGGGTGCGAGAGCTTGGTTACTTTTGGTTCGAGGACGCGGTGATTGAGGGAATCCCGCTCAAAGTCGTGCGCGCGGGATGGTCAAAACAAGGCGGGTTCGAGCTTTTCTTGATGGATGGCAGCAAGGGCACCCGGCTTTGGGAATTGGTGAAAAAGGCGGGGCAGCCTTTTGGTATCGGGCCGGGCTATCCCAACCCAGCTGAGAGAACCGAAAGCGGGCTCCTCAATTGGGGAATCGATACCGATGAACTGACCAACCCCTTTGAGGTGCGGATGGGCAAGTTTGTTGACCTGGATGTGCCCGATGACGTGATCGGCGCGAAGGCGCTACGGCAAATCAACGCGGAGGGGATCAAACGCCACCAGCTTGGCATCATTCTGGAAACCGATTTTGCGCCCGAGGATCAGTCCATCCGGCAAGTGATTGAATGGCAGGGCAAACCGGTCGGACATATGACCCACATGGCGTGGTCCTATCGGATGCAAAAGATGATCGGCTACGCTCTAGTCTCAAACGAAGTTGCGGCAGGCGACAGCGTTCTTGTCCGGTATGGCGAGTCCCGTGTGGCGGCCACGCTCGCCAAGCTGCCCTTCCAGATGACGGCCTGACATGAGCGACGCCCTACGAGCCAAGCCCTATGGCCCACTTCTTCAAACCGGGCCGCGGCATCCACTTGGCCACCGGGCGCGACCACGGGTGGCTTGGCCAATGGGCCACCGCCGCCGAGATCGCGGGGCGCGAAAAGAGCCGGTCGGCATATTCAGCCACCGCGCGCCTGTCCGCACGGGATCGGAAAAGCGCGCCATATCCCAGATAGTCCAGCCGAAAGAGGCTCACCCCCCAAAACGTGTCGGCCAAAGTGTAGCGGTCACCAAAAAGCCAAGGTCCCTGGCTGTGGCTGAGCGTCTCGGACAGACCGGCGATCAGCCGATCCGTCGCCGCAATCGTCCGGCGCATTTTGTCGGGCGACGCGACAAAGGCGCTCCCGGCCTTCTCCTTGGCGATCTTCGCCGCATATGCGGCGTCCATCGCGGCGCTTTCGCCTTTGACCCCGGCCGCCTCACGCGCGGCGGCTTTGGCTTTGGCCAGATGCTCGCCTTTGAAGACGCGGCGATACACGTAAGCGCGGGTGTCCCCGTCCGGGTTGGCGCCATAGAGCAAGGCAACATGGGGTGTCTGGTCGACGATGCCGAGCTGCTTAGTGATCTGGGGCTCAAGATCATCCGGGATCAGGGCCTCTGCCATCGCTCCGTTGCGCACCAGATGCAGGCAGATCGACAGGGAATCCGCGACAACCTCGCTAGATCGGTAGTCCACCAGAGTGGGGACGACCAAGGCATCGAAACCGCTTTCCGTCACCGACGATCCGCCTTCCCAGCCGCTGGCAAAGCTGCCGTTTTGTGCTGCCGCAGATGTTAGCCGCAGGCGAACATAATCGGGTTTGTAGTTCTCGTATTTGGCCGGGTCCAATTCGTAGGACCGCCAGGGCGCACCCAGCTCACCCAGAACCGCGCGCACTTTGTTGGAGCAGATCGAAAAGCCGAAATGGTAGAGATCGAACTCTGGCTCTTCGCCGCGTTTACCGGGACCGACGCGCCGTCTGCGGCCCTCTGGGACAACAGTTCCGCGTGCCTTCGACGCTAGCCGTCCGAAGGCAGAATTGGTGTCATCCTTCATGTCTTTTCTCCCACAATCTGATGCCGGTGCGGCAAAGCCGATTATACCCTGTCGCTCGATTCCCATCCCGGAGACCACGATGAAGAACCCAACCATTCTGGGTGCCCATTTGGGAGCACTCGTGGCCTTTGCCCTGTCCAAGGGCATGTCCATAGAAGACGTTCAGGCAGTCTCGGGCCTTGCGCCGGGCGAAATCATCAATCCGGAATCGCGCGTGCCAGAGACGCGCATGGCTGGACTTTGGGGCGAGCTCTTCCGCCGCTTTCCCAAGGAACCTTTGCCCATTGACCACGTCCGCGCCGCGCCATTGGCGGCCATTGCCGGCATGGCCTATTCCGCGCGCTATGCCCGAGATGTGCGCCAGATTTTCGCGTTGCTCCTGCGCAATCAGCGCTACTCGTCTGAAGGCACCATTTTGCAGCTGATCGAAGAGGGGGATGCAGCGCATTTCGTCGTCAGCCATGTTTTTGACACGCATGTCATGGTGCCCAAGGAGGTCGTTCTTGGTGTCTGCTGGCGCACGCTGCGGGAGGTTTTGGAACTCGATATCAAGGCCAGGTCGGTCAGCATAGGGCGGGCGCTTGCCTGTGATGTGCGCGACTACGAGGCGTTTTTTGATGCGCCGATCTTGTGCGAGAGCGACGACTACAGGCTGACCATCGACCGGTCGGTTTTGGACTGGCCATCGAAGGATAGAAACGAAGATCTGTCGCGCTATGCCGAATATTTCTTCAACCTCGCCGTGCCGAGTAGCAATG
>CAYWNJ010000172.1:0-2243 GCA_964459535.1 uncultured Rhodobacterales bacterium | reverse complement strand
CTATCGCGCCTTGGTCGGTGCGATTGCCGAGAATGCGGCAGCGGGCGAGTTTGGCGCGGCACCGATTGCGCGCTACGCGGCCATGAGCCTTCGCGTGGCGCAGCGGGTCGCGCAAAGGCAAGGAACGACGCTGACGGCCCTGATCAGGGAAGCTCGGTTTTCGCGGGCCAAGCAGCTTGTGAAGGACACGCAGGTTGCGCTCGCCGATGTCGCGTATTTCACCGGGTATTCTGACGACAGGGCCTTCCGCCGCGCCTTCAAGCAATACTTCGGAAAGACCCCGTCCGATTTCAGGCGCGACGAAACCTAACACCGGCTTCACAGGCTCCGCGGGTCGACAGGGTCGGTGCCCGCGGCAATCTCGGTCGGGTCATCCCGCCCGTCGCCATCGGAATCCGCTTTGTAGGGGAAAGTCCCTTGGGCGATCTCGTCCGTGTTCGCTATCCCATCGCCGTCGATGTCAGGATCAAGGGCATCCTCGATGCCGTCGCCATCGGTATCAGCCCAGCGGGTCGGATCGTCGGGAAAGCCGTCGAACGTGTCGTCAACACCGTCTCCGTCGCGATCCACGGCCAAGGGCGGATCGATGCCCAGCCATTCGCCCGCCGCATCGGGCACATCGCCGGAATTTTGCTGCGCAAAGACCACGCCGAAAAGCTCGCTCATGTGATAGGGGCGCTGCTCCTGCGGCAAGCCGGTATGCGGGCCTGGGTTCCACCCGACCGGTGAGAGATTGCGCAGCGCCCAGGACATGCTGAGCCGGTCCGTGACCGTGGCCTGCGATTGCATGCTGGTGGCCAGCCAGGGCGTCAGGACCAAAGTGGCAATGATCTCCTGGATCTCACGGTCGCTATAGTGCCGACGCAGCTCTTCGATATGGGCAGCTGTGACATTGCCGGGTAGCCGCCCGGCATCGCGGGCGAGCCGCAGGGCAGCGCGCTCGGCATCGTCAAGATAGGGCGAGCGTTCAAGGTCCATCAGCGCTCGGATCTCGGCGATCACCTCGGGCATGTCCTCGGCCGGAACCTCGCCGTCGTAATACTCCGCCTCGAACTCCTGGAAGACCCCGAAGGAGCCGTGGACTTGGCAATGCGTGCAGCCACTTGCCAGTTGATAGACGAAGAACAGCGACCATTTGAGCTTCAGATCGATGGAGCGGTCAAAGATCAGCGTATAGGCGTCCATCTCCAACGTGCCGAGCGAGCTTTGCCGTGTCCATTCGGTGTCAAAATACATGCGGTCGCTGAACGGGTATTCGGTTTGAGGCACGCTGGCGGGATGGAAATAGACGTGGTCATAGGCCGCCACGTTGAAGGGCAGCACGTCCGAGCCTGGCAGGTTTTCATCGGTGCGGCCCGGTGCCTCCCACTCTGAGAACGAGACGGGGAAGTCGTCGAACGGCTCTTCAATCCCATCCATGTCGCCGTCAAACGTCACCTCAGAGACGCCGTAACCGGTGATGTAGTTGATCCAGTCGGTCTCAAATTCAGGCGCAACAGCGCCAAGATCGCCGGGCGTCCAGCTGGCGAGAATTTCCGCCTGTGCCGTGGCAAGCGCCTCGCCGACAAAGGGATTTGCGCGCTGTTCACCCGCCGCCGCGCTATTGTGACCCGGTGCCCAGCCCACGGCAGCAAGGTTCTCTGCCGCCCAATCGAGCGTCTCCTGATCGGTCGGGATCGGCAGGATCTGATCGTAAACGGCCAAAGACGCGTTGATGGAGGTCAGATCGAAAAGCTCCGCGATCTGCCGGTCGATGAACTGCATCCGGAGCATGGCGTGGGTATCGGCGGTGACCTGGGTCGGTAGATTGGCCGCGACATCAAGGTAGCGGAACGCCGCCTGCATCCTCGGGTCGTCCATCCCGTCGACATAACCAGGCGACCAGGCTGCTATGATCTCGTCCACCGGCACACCCATCAGCGACAATTGGTACGCGCTCCGTGCCTGGTAATGCGCGCTGTCCGCCCGGATCATCTGATAAAGCGTCAGCCGCCACTTCTCTTCGCTCGTGAACATCGCATCGGCGTGGATCATCGCATCCGCGATCAACAGCCCGTCGAAGTAATCGCGCAGATTGCTGATATCGATCTTGTGGCGGTCGTAATATGCCATCTCCAGATCGGCCTGTGGGACAGCGGGAAGGTGATTGCTCAGCGCCGGTCCCGCGAACGTGGCAAGCGTCGTTGTCAGAAGGAAAAACCGTTTCATCTCAAGTGCATTCGGTTATGGAAGACGCGGTATCT
>CAYWNJ010000171.1:0-5613 GCA_964459535.1 uncultured Rhodobacterales bacterium | reverse complement strand
TGATCACCCGCGCGCCTTTGTCGGCCAGGGCGCCCCCCGCCGTGAACGGGTGCATATGATGCGCCGCATCTAGCGCTTGCAATTCAGCGGTTGGCATATGGTTCGTGATGGCGGACATAGGCGTGCTCCTGCAGGACCGCGCGCAAGATACGGGCGCGGGTGGCCATGTCAATGCACCCTGTTTCGCTCAAAAACGCGCCGCTCGGGGCGTGTTTACAGCGGCAGCTCATCAATCCTGTTGTACCTTGGCGCAAAACTTGGCTTAATCCGCGTTGAGCCGGGCCGAACCGGCCAGCACTAAGGGAGTGATGAGATGAAGAAGGTCTTTGCTGGCATCGCGCTGACTGCGATTGCCACAGCCGCGAGCGCCGAAGAGGTGCGGGTTTACAATTGGTCCGATTATATCGACGAGGGCCTGCTAACAAAATTCGAAGAAGAGACCGGGCTTGATCTGGTTTATGACGTCTTCGACAGCAACGAAGTGCTTGAGACGAAAATGCTCGCGGGCGGGTCGGGGTATGACGTGGTTGTGCCCTCTGGCACATTCTTGCAGCGTCAGATCGCAGCAGGAGCTTTCCAAAAGCTGGATGCGTCCAAGCTGCCAAATGCCGGAAATATGTGGGATGTGATTGAGGCGCGCACGGCGCAATACGATCCCGGCAATGCCTATTCAATCAACTATATGTGGGGCTCAACTGGCATTGGTGTGAATGTGGGCAAGGTCCAAGAACTGCTGGGCGAAGACGCGCCCATGGGCTCGCTCTCGCTGCTCTTTGATCCAGCCAATATGGAAAAACTGAGCGCTTGTGGTGTGCATTTCCTGGATGCACCGGCTGAGATGATCCCTGCCGCCTTGGCGTATCTTGGGCTGAACCCTGATAGTCACGAGCCAGACGATATCGCCAAGACCGAAGAAGTCTTCGCCGCGATTCGCCCCTATGTGCAGAAATTCCACAGCTCGGAATATATCAACGCGCTGGCGAATGGAGAAATCTGCGTGGCCTTTGGCTGGTCCGGCGACATCTTGCAAGCGCGGGATCGGGCCTATGAGGCGGAAAACGGGGTTGAGATCGCCTATAACGCACCCTCCGAAGGGGCTCTAATGTGGTTTGACCAAATGGCGATCCCAGCAGATGCCCCCAACCCCGAGGGCGCGCATGTCTTCCTGAACTTCATCATGGATGCGGCGAATATGGCGGCGGCGTCGAACTACGTCTATTACGCCAATGGCAATCTCGCGTCGCAGCCAATGCTAGAGGAAGATGTGATTGGCGATACCGCCATCTATCCAGATGAGGCGACGCTGGAGAATCTCTACACCACGAGGCCTTATGATCCAAAGGTGCAGCGTGTCGTTACGCGGCTTTGGACCAAAATCAAATCTGGCACCTAAGCCCTAAGCCCATCGTGGAGCGGCCTTTCTGGCCGCTCCTTCCATTCGGAGGGTACCTGACGTGACCCAAACCCAGACCACCTTTGCCCCCTGGGATGATCCGGATGCCGTTCCGCTAATCCGGTTTCAGAACGTGACCAAACGCTTTGGCACGTTCACAGCCATCGAAGATCTGAGCCTCGATATTTTTGAACGCGAGTTCTTTGCTCTGCTCGGCCCCTCTGGCTGCGGCAAAACCACCATGATGCGTATGCTTGCCGGGTTTGAAGACCCAAGCGCAGGGCGCATCTCGCTCGCGGGCCAGGATATCGCGGGCGTGCCCCCAAATAAGCGTCCCGTGAACATGATGTTTCAATCCTACGCGCTGTTCCCGCACCTGTCGGTCTGTGACAACATCGCCTTTGGCCTACGCCGGGATGACGCCCCGCAGGATGCGCTTGTCGCGCGGGTCGAAGAGATGTTGGCGCTCACCCGGCTTGAAAAATTTGCGCGGCGCAAACCGCATCAGATCTCGGGCGGGCAGCGGCAGCGCGTGGCTTTGGCGCGGAGCTTGGCGAAGGCCCCCAAGCTCTTGCTCTTGGACGAACCGCTTGGCGCGCTTGATGCGAAACTGCGCCAGGATACGCAGTTCGAGCTGATGGATATTCAAGAGAAGACAGGCACCACTTTTGTCATTGTGACCCATGACCAAGAAGAGGCCATGACCGTCGCCTCGCGCGTTGCGGTGATGGATGAGGGCCGCATTATGCAAGTGGCCACGCCAGCCGATATCTATGAAGCGCCCAATTCGGTCTATGTCGCGGATTTCATTGGGGATGTGAACATTCTCTCTGGCACCGCAAAACCGGCGGGTGCTGGGCGCTACGCGATAGATTTCGGCGAGAGCGGCCCGGCTTATGCCGAAAGCGCGCAGCCCTTCCACGACGGACAACCCTGCCACTTGGCGCTGCGTCCTGAGAAGATTGCAATCTCCAAAACCAAGCCAGAGGCTGAGAATGCCGTTGAGGGCAAGGTGCTGGATATCGCCTATCTGGGCAATCTGAGCACCTATCACGTTGAAATCCCCGGGGGGCGGGTGATCAAAGCGCAGATCGCGAACACAAAGCGGATCGCGCGGCGGGAGTTTACCTGGGACGACAGCGCCTGGGTTAGTTGGAGCGCCTCTGCGGGCGTTTTACTGGATCAATGAGACGCGCCGCGCTCATCGCGATCCCGTATCTATGGCTCTTAGCCCTCTTTCTGATACCTTTTGCGATTGTCTTTAAGATCTCACTTTCCGACATCGCCCTCGCCATACCGCCTTACACGCCCACCCTTGAGGACGGGTTCGGCGAGATGGTGCGGGCCTTTGACTTTGAAAATTTCGTCTTCCTCACCCAAGACGATCTTTATTGGAAAGCGTACCTTTCGAGCCTGTGGATCGCGGCCAGCGCGACGTTTATCACGCTGCTCGTGGGCTACCCAATGGCCTACGCCATGGCGCGCGCACCGGAGGAGTGGCGCGCAACGCTTATGATGCTGGTGATTCTGCCCTTTTGGACCTCCTTTCTGATCCGGGTCTATGCCTGGGTGGGGATCCTCAGCACCGAAGGGTATTTGAACCAATTCCTTCTAAGCCTCGGGATTGTTTCCGAACCGTTGACAATCTTAAACACCAATACCGCTGTCTATATTGGCATCGTCTACACCTATCTCCCGTTTATGATTCTGCCCATTTATGCCGCGCTTGACCGGCTGGACGGATCGCTCATTGAGGCCGCAGAAGATCTGGGCTGCTCGCGCATTAAGGCGTTTTGGCTCGTCACCTTCCCCCTCTCGCGTAATGGAGTGATCGCGGGCAGCTTTCTGGTCTTTATCCCCACCTTGGGCGAGTATGTGATTCCATCGCTCCTTGGCGGGTCCGGTACGTTGATGATCGGCAAGGTGCTCTTTGAGGAGTTCTTCTCGAACCGCGATTGGCCGGTGGCGAGCGCGGTAGCTGTGATCCTACTCTTGATCCTGATCTTGCCAATTGTCCTCTTCCAGATGAACCAACAAAAGCAGGCGGAGGCCGAGCGATGACACGCCTGTCTCCGTTTAACGCCGTCTCGCTGACCCTGGGCTTTGCGTTTTTATACCTGCCGATGCTGATTCTCGTGATCTATTCGTTCAATGAATCGCGGCTGGTCACGGTCTGGGCGGGATTTTCAACCAAATGGTATGGCGCGCTCTTCCAAAACGAAGAGATGCTGGATGCCGCCCTGATCACGTTGCAAGTCGCCCTCATCTCATCGACCATCGCAACGGCCTTGGGCACGATGGCGGCCTATGTCTTGGTGCGCGGCGGGCGTTTTCTCGGCCGCACGCTGTTCTCGGGAATGATCTACGCGCCTTTGGTCATGCCAGAGGTGATCACAGGGCTCTCGCTCTTGCTCCTCTTCATTGGGATCGGACTTGACCGAGGCATCATCACAATTGTGCTGGCGCATACGACATTTTCGATGTGCTATGTTTCGGTGGTCGTCTCCTCACGCCTGGTCAGTTTTGATCGCGCGCTGGAGGAAGCAGCTTTGGATCTTGGAGCAACGCCTTTTGAAACCTTCCGGTTGATTACGCTGCCGATCATCGCACCGGCTGTGATCGCGGGCTGGCTTTTAGCCTTTACGCTCTCGCTTGACGATTTGGTGATAGCGTCGTTCACCGCTGGACCGGGCGCAACGACGCTACCAATCAAGATATGGTCCAGCGTTCGGCTGGGCGTGAGCCCCGAGATCAACGCCCTATCGACGATCCTAATCGGCTTTGTCACCATCGGCGTGATTGCAGCTTCGCTCGCGACCAAACGTCAAGCCTTGCGCCAGCGCCATGAAGAGCAAGCCGCGCTACGTGCAAAGTAGAGCAGTATTGACACCTTAGCGCGCTTGGTCCAACGCCATGGGACACCAGCAATCTAGGATTTCGGAATGAAAATCGCAGTCATTGGCACAGGGTATGTCGGCCTGGTTTCTGGGGTCTGCCTTTCGGACTTTGGACATGATGTCGTTTGCGTTGATAAGGATCCAAATAAGATTGCGATGCTGAAACGGGGTGAGGTTCCCATATATGAGCCTGGGCTTGATGATCTGATGATCAAAAACGTCTCGGCGGGGCGCCTTTCCTTCACCGACGCACTTGCCACGGCAATCTCAGGGGCTCAGGCCGTCTTTATTGCGGTGGGTACACCCACACGGCGGGGCGATGGTCATGCGGATTTGACCTATGTGATGGCCGCCGCAAAGGAAATTGCTGAATTGCTCGACGATTACGCGGTCATTGTGACCAAATCGACGGTGCCAGTGGGCACAAATCGGCAGGTCAAGCAGACGATCCTGAAAGCCAGGCCAGACGCACAGTTTGATGTCGCTTCGAACCCCGAATTTCTGCGCGAAGGCGCCGCAATTGATGATTTCATGCGCCCGGATCGCGTCGTTGTCGGCGTGCAAAATGAGCGCGCCGCAGAAGTTATGCAAGCGATCTACCGTCCGCTTTCGCTGCGCGATTTTCCAATTCTAATTACAGACTTGGAAAGCGCGGAAATGATTAAATACGCCGCAAATGCGTTTCTCGCGACCAAGATTACCTTCATCAACGAGATCGCGGCCTTATGCGAGCGCACCGGCGCGGATATCAAGAAAGTCTCACAAGGCATGGGGCTCGACGGGCGCATCGGAAACAAGTTCCTAAATGCCGGGCCTGGATATGGCGGGAGCTGTTTTCCAAAAGACACGCGCGCGCTTGCGCGGATCGGGCAGGAGAACGCTGTTCCCATGCGGATCACCGAAACTGTGATCGAGATTAACGAAGAGACCAAGCGCCGCATGATCGACAAAATCATGGACCTTTGCGACGGCACGGTGAATGGCAAGACGATTGCGGTGCTGGGCGTGACATTCAAACCCAATACCGATGACATGCGCGAGGCGCCCTCGCTGACAATCATACCTGCGCTTGTGGGGCACGGCGCCCGCGTTCGGGTGGTGGACCCCCATGGGCGAAATGAGGGCGCAGATCTATTGCCTGGCGTGAATTGGTTTGATGATGTGTACAAAGCCGCCCAGAATGCAGAAGCTTTAATCATTCTAACCGAATGGAATGAATTTCGCGCATTAGATCTGACCTTGCTCGCCAAGCGAATGAGTAGCCCTGTCTTGGCGGATCTACGAAACATTTATTCGGAAAAGGAGGCAAAACACGCAGGCTTT
>CAYWNJ010000170.1:0-5630 GCA_964459535.1 uncultured Rhodobacterales bacterium | reverse complement strand
TCGATATGACCCCGGCAGAGGTCGCGCGCGCGCGTGCACAGATGAAGGCGGGGCTTTTGATGGGATTGGAAAGCCCCTCTAGCCGCGCCGAACGGCTTGCGCGACTTGTGCAGATTTGGGATCGCGTGCCGCCGCTGAGCGAGACTGTCGAACGCATTGATGCGGTCTCGACCGGGGATGTGCGCGAATTTGCGACCAAAATCGCGGTCGAGACGCCAGCGGCGCTTGCCCTTTATGGTCCGGTTCAGGATGCGCCGAGCCTTTCCGCGCTGCAGGCCCGGCGCGCAGCGTGATGCTGCTTAAACGTCGAAAGTTTAAGATCGAGACCGAGCGCCTGACGCTACGCCCGCCGATACATTCGGACTTTCGCACCTGGCGCGCGCTGCGCGAGTTGAGCCAAGAGTTCCTCACCCCGTGGGAGCCAAGCTGGGCCCAAGATCATCTCTCTCGCAAAGCATTCACAACGCGCGTCCACTGGGCGCAACGATCTATCGGCGCAGGGACGGCAATTCCGCTCTTCTTGATGCGGCGTGCCGATTCTGAGCTGTTGGGCGCGATCACGCTTGATAATATCCGGCGCGGCCCGGCGCAGTCTGGCACGCTTGGTTATTGGACCGGGCGCAGCTTCGCGCGGCAAGGGTATATGCGCGAAGCGATCTTGGCCATTGTGCACCACGCGTTTACGCGGATTAACCTCAGCCGGATCGAGGCGGCGTGCCTGCCCGAGAATGAAGCCTCGCGTAAGCTGCTTGAGAGATGCGCCTTTAAATATGAGGGTGTTGCACAAAGCTATCTTCAGATTGATGGCCGTTGGCGAACCCATGTTCTCTATGCGCATCTCAGAAGTGATCGCCGTGGGAAGACCAATGCGGGCTGAGGACCTTATGCTACGCTCTTTAGATGCCGACACCGCCGAGGAGCTAAGGGCGCTGCTGCCCGCACGGACGGTCGAAGCGATCTCTGACCGCTATCTGGAAGAACCCCGCGGGCGCTGGAGTGGGAACGCCGAATATCTGGCCCGTCCGCGATCAGCCGAGGAGGTCTCGACGATTGTCCGGTTCTGCGCACAGGCACGGATTGGTCTTGTGCCCTATGGGGGCGGGACGGGTTTGGTAGGGGGTCAGGTGAGCACCGACACGCCCAAGCCCCTGGTGCTGTCGCTTGAGCGTATGAACGCGATCAGCGCGCCCTATAGCGGCGAGCATGTGCTGATCGCGCAAGCCGGCGCTGTTTTGGCAGAGGTTCAGGACAAGGCCGCAGGCTCCGACCTGTTGTTTCCGCTGTCTCTGGCCTCTGAGGGCTCGGCGCAGATCGGTGGGCTTTTGTCCACCAACGCGGGCGGCACCGGTGTGCTCCGCTATGGAAACGCGCGCGACTTGTGCCTTGGGATCGAGGCCGTTCTGCCCAATGGTGACATTTATCACGGGCTTAAGCGGCTGCGAAAGGACAATACCGGCTATGATTTGCGCCACTTGATGATCGGGGCCGAAGGGACTTTGGGCATCATCACCGCGGCAAGCCTCAAGCTATTTCCCAAACCTCAAGCGGTTGGCACGGCACTGCTTGCGGTTCCAAGCCCGCAGGCGGCGCTTGGGCTCCTGGGCCTGGCGCGCGCCTTGACCGGGGACGCGCTCAGCGCTTTTGAGTTGATCCATAGAAAATCCTTCGAGTTTCTGTTGGAGGCGTGCCCCGAAATCCGCCAACCCTGGCCCAAGCCGCCAGACTGGTGCGTCTTGGTCGAGTTCAGCGTTTCAGGAGCAGATACGCCGAGTGCGATGATCGAAAAGATTTTCGCCGCAGGCACGCAAGCAGAGTGGATCACCGACGGGATTGTCGCCCAAAACGCGCGCGAGGCAGATCAGCTTTGGCAAATGCGCGAGCATATCCCAGAGGCAAACCGCCGGATTGGGGCGATCAGCAGCCATGACATTTCGCTCCCTCTCTCCGCTGTTCCGGGCTTTATCGAGGCTGCGGGGAGTGCTCTGGCGCAGCTTGGCGCGTTTCGGATCAATTGTTTTGGTCATCTCGGGGATGGGAACCTGCACTATAACGTCTTTCCGAAACTGGGCGAGACGCGTGAAGCACATGTGGATAAGCGGGACCGGATTAAGCGTCTCGTGCATGATCTCGTGCATAGCTATGACGGCTCGGTTAGTGCAGAACATGGTATCGGTCGGCTCAAGGTGACGGATCTACAGCGCTACGGCGATCCAGCCAAGCTATCCGCCATGCGCGCCATCAAAGCCGCACTTGATCCGGTTGGCATTATGAACCCCGGCGCTGTGCTGGGCTAAAGCTTTTTCGGACCTTATATCCGCTTAGCCCCCAGCCATCCGCAGGATGGCAACGCGCCGACCGCCCCGTTTTGCCGAAGGCAAACCTACGGTTTGACGGGCGGCGCGTACCGCGCCACCCTCGGTCGGCTTGAGCAAAGCAGAGATGCGTGAAGACCAATATCAAAATTCAGTCATCAAACTATATGTTTGGAGCGAGAGCACCCTAGTTTAAAGTCGAGCGCCTTGGATTATCGAGACTGCTTCTTGAGATGCTGTTCAATCGCCTCAAGGCGCGCGAGGACTTCGGTGCGGTGGTCATCCGTGCGCTGGTTCTCCTCAACCTGGTGCGCATCTTGCATCGAGTTTACGACCAGACCGACGACAAGGTTTACCACAACAAAGGTCGTCACCAGGATAAACGGGACAAAGAACATCCAAGCTTGCGGGAAAACCGTCATGACGGGGCGCACAATGCCCATGGACCAACTCTCTAACGTCATAATTTGAAAGAGCGAGTAAGCCGATTTACCAAGATCCCCAAACCAGTCGGGGAAAGCCGCGCCAAAGAGCTTGGTCGCCATCACCGCGCCGATGTAAAAGATCAGCCCCATCAGCAAAAAGACCGAACCCATCCCTGGAAGTGCGTTGATCAACCCCTCGACAACGCGGCGCAGGTTGGGTGAGACGGAGATCACCCGCAGAATGCGCAAAATCCGCAAGGCCCGCAGGACCGCAATCCCTTGGCCCGCAGGCGCCAAGGCAATGGCCACGATGGTAAAGTCAAAAAGGTTCCAACCATCCCGGAAAAAGCGCCCGCCAAAAGCGTAGAGCTTGAGCATAATCTCAATCACAAAAATGCTGAGACAGAGGCGGTCAAGCGTCGTGATGATCGGACCTGCCGCATCCATCGCGGTCGGAGAGGTCTCCAAGCCCAAAATACCAGCGTTAAACAGGATCAGGGCCATAATCGCATTTTGAAACCAACGGGTGTTCAGGATCGCAGCGATATGCGTTTGAGCAGGAAGAGAGAGTGTTGACATAGCGCAGATATGTGCAGCTTGGCGTGTGGCGTCAATCGCCGTCGAAGGCGCAAAGGGTTTCAACCTGCATACCCAAAGCCTCAAGCTTTTGCCGCCCGCCGAGATCGGGCAAATCGATGATAAAGGAACAGCAAATAATCTCGCCGCCCAGTCGCTCGATCAACTTAATCCCGGCCTCCGCCGTGCCGCCTGTCGCCAACAGATCATCAACGAGGAGTATCGTCTCGCCCGGCAGGATCGCATCGTCATGGATTTCAACCTCGGCCTCGCCATATTCGAGCGTATATTTCTGGCTCAGCGTCTTGCCCGGCAGTTTGCCAACCTTTCGGATCGGCACAAATCCAACCGAGAGCTGATGGGCAATCGCGCCGCCTAGGATAAAACCGCGCGCCTCTAGCCCGGCAACCTTGTCGATCTGAACCCCAGCAAAGGGATGCAGCATCTGGTCAACCGCCATGCGAAACCCGCGCGGATGGGCAAAGAGGGTCGTGACATCTCGGAACATGATCCCCGGATGCGGGAAATCTGGAATTGTGCGGATATAATCCTCGACATTTGGCACGCGCATCCCCTCCGCTTAGCTGCCCAAGACCCGACCTGCGACGGCGTCAAGCTTTTGCATCAACCCCGGATCGCGCGCCTCTGGCGCTGTGATGATGGCGAACTCCAACGCGCGGTCGCACCCGTGGGGGCAAGGGGCGCGCTTGGGGCCCAAAAGCGCAGGCAAGCTGCGTACCATCGCGCGACCCGCATCCGCATTCGCGGTGAGGGTTTTGATAATGTCGGTGACGTCAACCTCGCCATGATCGGGATGCCAACTGTCATAATCGGTGATCATCGCGACGCTGGCATAGCACAGCTCGGCCTCTCGGGCGAGCTTGGCCTCGGGCATACCCGTCATGCCGATGACGTCTGCCCCCCAACTTTCCCGATACATCCGCGATTCGGCGAGGCTGGAGAATTGCGGCCCTTCCATCGCAAGATAGGTCCCCCCGCGATGGACCGTGACCCCGGCCCCTTCCGCCGCTTGTGCGCAGGCCGCGCCAAGACGTGGGCAGGTCGGATGCGCGACCGAGACATGGGCCACACAGCCATGGCCAAAGAAGGATTTCTCGCGGGCGAAGGTGCGGTCGATATATTGGTCAACAATCACGAAATGCCCTGGCGCCATCTCCTCTCGGAACGACCCGCAGGCCGAGACCGAGATCACATCCGTACACCCAAGACGCTTGAGCGCATCTATGTTGGCGCGATAAGGCACGCTGCTGGGGCTATGCACATGCCCGCGCCCGTGGCGGGGCAAAAAGACCATGGGGATACCCTCAAGCCGCCCGGTAAGCACCTGGTCCGAGGGCGCGCCCCAAGGGGTATCAACCGACACCCATTGCGCATCTTCCAACCCGTCAATCTCGTAAATGCCGGAGCCGCCAATCACGGCGATTTTGGTCTCAGTCATAGATGCCTCACTTGGTCTTAGCCGCAGCGCGCCGAGCTTAGTCGTCAGGGCGTTTGAGTTCAAACAGCTCTTTGACAATCGTGTAGTCGCGATAGCCAAGGCGGCTGAGCGGTTGGTAGGTCGTTACATCAAACCGCCCATCAACGATGCATTCATCGCGCAGATGCACCCCGGTGACCTCACCAAAGACAACCACATTGTCCACGCCTTCAATGCGAATGATCTGCGTCATTCGGCACTCAAGCGCGGCTGGCGCGCCCAAAACGCGCGAGCAAGAAATGGTCTCGCAAGGTGCGGCCTCGACCCCTGCATGGGCGAATTCGTCAATGTCTTTGGCCAGCTGTTCGGAGCTTGCATTCATCGCATTCAGCGCCGCGCTCTCGACAACGTTGACGCAAAAGACGCCTGTCGCGCGGATATTCGCAACCGTGTCCTTGGTCGCGTCCTGGTCCTCTTTGCGTCCGGTCGAGGCGAACATGACCTGAGGTGGAACGTAAGCGGCCCCATTGAAAAAAGAATAGGGCGCAAGATTGGCGCGGCCCTCTTCGTCTTGGGTGGAGATCCAGCCAATCGGGCGGGGCGTGACGATCGCGTTAAAGGGATTATGCGGCAGGTCATGGCCGTTTTCAGGGCGGTAGAACATAGGGTGTCCTTTCTTGGGTTTGGCAACGTGCTACCCTCATGCTAGGCCGAGGGCCAGCCCGAACAAGACAAACCGGCCAATCGCATGTACACCCTTGCAAACGAGACAGAGGACGACTGGTGGGAGGTCGAGGCGCTCTATGATCTGGTTTTCGCGCCCGGACGCGAGGCGCTGTCATCCTACCGGCTGCGCGAGGGCGTGCCAGCCATGGCAAG
>CAYWNJ010000169.1:0-5641 GCA_964459535.1 uncultured Rhodobacterales bacterium | reverse complement strand
GGTTCATAAACCACTGACGGGAACGCAGATCTTCTTTATTGATTTTGCGCGCCATGTCCCCTCGCTGCTGCATATAGGCTCGCAATACACAACAGCATGCGCTCCTGCTTGGCAAGGGAGAGGATCGGAGGCAAAAGCCATTGGAGATAATCCTGACCCTAAGTCTTCGTAGACTAAAGATAGGTATTTCCGGGAACTTGCCTGGTATTGCTTGGCTTGGGCTGTTCAGACCGCTGCTCCAAAACGGTCTTTATGCACTGAAAGCCCTTATGATAAGCAAAACGAGCTCGAATTCTCGGATGATGGCCAATTAACAAAGTTAAGTATTGCGCTTTTATAGCCAATGAACTCCCATGAAAGTAACGATATGGGGGGAAGAGATGCAACGGGCCCAAAAAACAAATATCGTATGGCTTCAATATAGAGATCCATTTACGCGCTCAAAAACGGACATTCGCCAAACTGGGCCACATGCGTGGTCCAAAGTTCAAAACGGGGTCAACCGGGACTTTGTGGAAGTCACCCGCGACCACCGTTCCATCACTCTGTTTGAGCCGCAAAAAAACCTGGTTTGGACCTTCGACGTCTTGGAAAAGACGCTTGAGGTCTCCTTAAACGGAGGTCTCCCACTCCATAGCGTTAGGGGGCTTGTGACCGGTGCCAAGCCGGTCTCTTGGCTTGTAACACGTGTGGTCTATGGTCAAAACGGCAAAGCTCTTGGGGCGTTTCACAAGCTGCCCTCCGGGAATTGGATGGAGACCAACGCCGATGGAACGGTCGAATACCGAGAGCATCGCGTCACGGCGCAAGATGATTGGAAAATTCAAGTTCAAGATATTAACGACGGCATTTTTAAGTTCGAGTTGGACTTTCACAATGTCCGCATGGGCGCAGCACAGGGTCGGCACAATTACACGTATAACACCGCGCTTGTCGACATTTCTTGCGAGCTGCATGGGTATCTCGCCAATCGGGTCGATTGCAGCACGGACCTAAGCCCTTATTTTGGCTCGTTTCGTCAAACAGCAGAGGGCATATGGACCGAAGACAGCCGGAATATCGGGCTCGACCGGTTTACATTCTTAGAGGTGTCGCGCAGCGTCACCAAGATTGAGTTGAACGATACCAATCGCGGGGTCTTTATCACCCTGGATCTTGCCGATAAGGCCGTTTTGTTCAGGCACACTCATTCAAGAGAAGCGAACAAAATCTACGACATTTCTGGAACGTCGCGGGCCAGCGGTTTTAACCAAATCAATCCCGAAGCGGTGACGCGGATCACGTTTAACGCAGGCCGAGACCGCTATCTTTGGCGATCCACCGGCGAAACCTGGACCGAAACCGATTTGGCAGGCAACGCCGGCGCAAAGTTCCGGCTGCTCGGTCAGGATGCGGATTGCCTCTATATTGCCTCACCGGAATTGAATGTTTGCCGCACCATCTCGCTTAAGAATAACACAATGGAGCAACGCCTCGCCACGACTGCAACCGACGCACATGTGAATGTGGGGTGGAACATTTCAAAGCCAATAGCTGGCTTGAGTGGATTTCGCATCAGCTCTGTTGTGTCTCAGCGCGGGAACACCAAAGATGTGTTCACCCAGATTGGACCCGATTTCTGGCATGTCTCTGCCGAGAACGGCACCCGTGAGCAGATTTGCCGGGAGTACCTGCGCGACGATGGGCGCATCGCGTTGAACGATGTCCACAATAACAACGTCTATTATTTGATCGACGTTGCAAACGGGCGCACCGAATTGAATAGCCAAACTTGGCTTGCCAAGCAAATCACCGTGCGCTCTGAGCCTCCAGCGTCATGGGTGCGGCCTGCGCCGATCACGCACCGCTCCTCTATGACCCAGGATTATCACCAGAAATCCAACACGCAGTTTGAAGAGCGTCACGTCTACCGAACCCAAGTCAAGGTGCCAACTGATGTGCATGTGGTTGAGGTATGGGCCGAAGAAGAGGTCGAGCTAACCATTGGCGAGCAAACCTACACGGTGGACCTAGATAAACGTGCAACGGTGGCACCGAATGATCTGGGCCGGGTTAGCATTTCTCTTGCAGCCACGTCGCTCCATGCGCCGGCGCTGCGGGTGCGCACCAATCAGATGCCAGCGCACGAATTCATCAACATCATTTGTGATCTAGGACCCCACAAGAAAATCACCGAATGGCCTGACTGGGCCCTTCATACATTTAATTGGAATATTGGAATTCGCCCGCAAATCTCAGCTGCGGGTTGCACGGCGATTCAAACGTCCTTGCAGCTCATGACGTCGACCAAGCAGCACAGCTACAACAAGACCCGTTATGGTTGGCAGCGAGACCGGGGGGTCGTGGCCAGCAACATGAAAACGCCCCATTGGAAGCTCACGTTCCACAATGGCGGCGATGCCCATTGGCAAAGCCTTCACCCCCATGAGGTGGATGTGCAAACCCGTGGCGCAACAAAGGTGCAAACGCATACCCAGAGTTTTGGATCCTTCATGCACCATGTTGGGCATCTCGTGAAACACGGTGGCGAGATCATCGTCCATACCGCTGAACAGGTGGGCAAAGATGCCTATCAAACGGCCAAACACGTCGCGCGCGACGGCGCGCATACCTTTTCCAAAGTCGGCGAAGATCTTGTCAGCGGGGATTTCCACGACATCGGCTCCGACCTCGTAAAGGGCGGGGAGGCCCTGGCTCAGGACTTGATTAAGGGCGGGCGAAAACTGGGCTTCGACGTCGCCTCTGGGCTCTCCAAGATTTTGGTTATGACCCTCAAGGTCGCCGGTAAAGCTCTCCAGGTTGTTCTTAGCCACACGGGCTTTGTCGGCCAGATGATCGACAAAGTGCTCAATGCGGCGGGGGCAGAACTTGGCAAAGTGGTGAAGTGGCTACTCGACCGGTTTGAATGGGGCAAAATTCTAAAAACAGAAAGCGCCCTTTCTGCTTTGATGCTGGCGGAAATGGGCAAGGCGGAAAGCTTTGGGCAAAAACTGAAATCCTATGAACATCGCGCCTATAAGCAGCTCAGCCAAGACATTCGTAAAGAATTCAATTCGCTAAGCCAAAATGTCGATAACGCCTTGCACGCGCGCGCAGATGGCAAAAGCCATATTCCCGGCCCGCCCGAGGGGTTCTCTGAAGCTGCCGAAAAGGTGGAATGGTTTGTGGGGAAAATTTCGCATTACTTGCACGATGAGCAACATACGAAATTGCACCCTGCGGCCCCGCTGCATACCGCGCCGCCCTCAATGGATCCTTTGACGAAGATCATAAACCAGCAAGTCGGCGCCGATGGGAAACTGCTAAAAGCGGCCCTAGGGTCGGCTATTGGCGACATTGAGAATATGTTCAAACAGCCGCATGCGGTGCCGGCCGAACTGTTGAACATCGTCTTTGAAATCGCCAAGACAGCCGCGCTTATTTCGCTCGACATCATCAACGCGGTCTTTGAAGTTATTCTCGACATGTTTCATGCGGCTATGGCCGCTTTACAAAACCAGATGCGCCGGGCCATCGAAATCCCTTTTGTCAGCGCGTTTTACAAAAGCCTGACGGGTCAAAACATGAGTGTCTTGACGATTGCCGCGCTTGCTGTCGCCATTCCCTCTACGGTCATGTCAGAAAAAATCTTGAACCAAGAACCATTTCCGAATGGCGCGACCCAACATGCCGTTTGGCATGACGTGGAGGCGCGAAAGCAAGCCATCGTTTATGCATCGACAAATTTCGTACGCTCGGTACTGCTAACGATTGATAACGTATCGACCGCGAAAAAAGCGGCGGCGGGCACGAAAGTGTCACCCAATCATTTACCGCTCAAGCGACGGCGCAGATTTTTGGACGTATACGGAACCTCTGCTGCGCGGATGCTGGATGTAAGTCTGTTCGGGCTTGATATCTTGTCTCAGATGATGAGCTCGCCGCTTTTGCCCGATCACGATTATGTGCTGCCAAATTTGAGCGACAAGGACAACGTCGAAAAAGCACCCGTGTTCTGGTCCCATTGTATCTGGTGGTATCAATGGTGCGGGATTGCGTTCAATACAGTCACGGGATTGGGCGGCATTTGGGTTGGCAATGTCTCAGAAGAGCCCGAGATTTATGAGAACGGTGTTTATGCTTTGAATACGGCCTATGGTTTCGCGCATCTCGGCCTTGTTATAACCCTAAATGAAGCAGACCTCAAAGCCGCACATGCGTATATAAAGAGCATAGGGTATTACTACAGCTCTCCTCGCGAATACGTCCAATGGTATCAACATGGCGGTGTTGCTTTGAAAACCGCAGGCAATTCCATGGGAAGCCTGACAGAGATCGCTGATTTTGGAAAGATAACCTGGATTTATGAACCACTCGACGGTATCCCGCTGATCGCGAGCGGCATCGTCGACTTTAGCGCCGAGTTCACAGAAGGGGTGATCTCCGCCTATCGCGCGGACCATAATGCCCTCTTCTAGGCGTGGTCGCGTTGGGATTATTGACACAGGCATTGATCCACAGCGCGCCCAAGGTTGGATTAGCAAATCCGCAACCATCAGCCTTTGCGGTTTTGACATAAAGCCAGGTCTTGGTGACTACGAAGAGTTGGATCACGGCACAGATATGGCCAATTCAATTTGGCGAATTGCACCCGAGGTTGAGGTCGTCTCGGTCGCCGCTCTGAACGCGGGCGCGGTCATCGCCCGCACGGCGCTGGCATTTGACTGGCTGCTCACACAAAATGTTGACGTGATCCTCTGCGCCTTTGGTTTTGCTGAGGAGGTCTGGGCCCTGAACGACCTGATTAGCGCGGCTGTGGACAGGGATGTTTTGGTTGTGGGTGCCGCCGGAAATTGTGGCGCAGGACGTATGTTGAGCCCTGGCCGCTTTGCAGATGTTTTGTCGGTCGGCCTGGCGGCATCCGAAACGAGAGTCGGGCGCATTTCTGGCAGTCTCGCCTCGGGACAGGGACAGCGGCGCGCCTTGCCTCACATCGTCACGGACCTGCACGAAGATGATGTATTGGGAACATCGGCGGCCACTGCGCGCATCGCAGGTTTCGCGGCAAGTTTTAGACGCAATAATCCATCCCTCCATGCGCGCGACGTAGCATATGCGATTTGCCACGCCGCCAAGAAACTTGATCCCTGCCACGCTCACCGCGCAGGCTTCGGATACTTTGATGCCGAGACAGCCCCCGAAAAGCTGAGCGGCGCGCCTTCACAAAAAAACAGAGATTTTTCCCGCCTACCGAGCCGTCACATTTGCGCAAACCTCGTTGAAAACTGCAGGCGTGTTGGACCAGCGAGCACTGTCACCCTGCTCGTTGGAACCCAAAAAACGCTCGAAGGGGCGCGCCTACGCCGAACGCTATCTCAAAGTTCTGTTCGCATCACAGCCCTAGGCGCCGTGCCCATCAACGTTGTTGAACTTGCGCCGGTTCAGGCTTTGGATCTGGCAAATGCAAAAGGTGTTCAGTTTATCTCTGACACGAAGATGGATCCCAACAACATCAGATCTGTTTGGTGACCCAGCGAAATTTAGAATTGGGGTGAATTCTGGCACGGTTTCACCCCCGCAGCGTGTGCACCTGATTGATCGCAGACTACCTAGAGCGTGTCCTGTTCAATCGGTTTCATATCCTGCAGCCTTGAAGAAGTTG
>CAYWNJ010000168.1:0-5646 GCA_964459535.1 uncultured Rhodobacterales bacterium | reverse complement strand
CACATCTGGCAGCTCAGCCGGTTTTCTTTTGGCCTTTACGGCTTTGTTCGATGCCAGGGACCGCCTTGGGATCGGGTTGCCGGGCTATCCAAGCTACCGCCAGATTGCCAAGGCGCTCTCTTTGGAGCCTGTCGATGTTCTCACCTTCGCCGAGAATCGCTTTCAACCTCGTCCCGAGGATATTCAGCAGCGGCGGCTTGACGGGTTGATCCTTGCATCACCAGCCAATCCAACGGGCACGATGATTGATAGGCCCGCATTTGAGGCGATTATTGATATAACGCAGCGCGAGAACATCGCTTTGATCAGCGATGAAATCTATCATGGCATTGAGTACGAGGCGACGTCTGTCTCTGCGCTGGAGCTGACAAATGATGCCTATGTGATCAACTCATTTTCCAAGTATTTTTCAATGACAGGCTGGCGGATCGGCTGGATGGTCGTGCCAGAGGACCATGTCCGGGGGATTGAACGTCTTGCGCAGAATATGTTCATTTGCGCGCCCCATATCAGCCAGGTCGCTGCCCTCGCTGCGCTAGATGCGGATGCAGAGCTTCAAGCTAACCTAGCGGTGTATCAGCATAATCGGACGCTCATGCAAAAGGGATTGCCATCTGCGGGCTTGCCGCGCATCGCGCCCGCTGATGGCGCATTCTATGTCTATGCAGATGTGTCAGATTTGACCGATGATTCACACGCCTTGGCTGCTGAAATTCTAACGAAATGCGGTGTTGCGGTGACCCCCGGTATTGACTTTGACCCGCGGCGCGGACGCACAACCCTGCGGTTTTCGTATGCCCGCCGAACGCGCGAAATCGAAGAAGGTCTAAGCCGACTTTCGGGTTTTTTTGCCAGCTACACACGCACAACCTAAGGGCTCTTTGTTCGGAGTTCTGGGGAATAAAAGGTTTGCTGGCGGCGTCCCGCCCGCTTGGACGCATAGAGCGCAACGTCAACATCGCTCATTAACGTTTCCATGTTTGCCTCTACACTCGGGTCATAAAACGCGGATCCGATACTTGCGGAGATGCAGCATTCTTGACCCGCGAATGGGATCGGCTGCTCGAGTTTCTCGATCAGCCGCTCGCCGATCTGAGCCACAACATCGCGGATTCGAAGGCCCGGCAAAAGGATCACGAACTCATCCCCCCCGACGCGAGAGACTGTGTCATCCCCGCGGGTCACATCGACCATGATGCGGGCGACGGCTTGCAGAACATGGTCCCCGGCTGCGTGACCCATCGTGTCATTCACGGCTTTGAAAAAATCAAGATCGACTTGCATAACCGCGAAGGGGCGTTTCCATTCTAGCAAACGGGCCATGATATGCTCCATCGCGCGCCGATTTTTCAGGCCAGTCAGCGTGTCGGTAAAGGCTTGCTCTTCTGCGGCGACTTTGGAGCTTTGCAAGCGGTCATTGAGCTTGTTGAGCGCGTCCATCGCAGCCGACTTGGCCTCGATCAAATAGAGCATTTCGATGGTCAGATCGGTGGGCGCGAAGTCGGCACTACTCAGTTTAAAGTCGCGCACGCCGTCAACCACCGAAATCCCAAAGCTGAGATTGACGATCAAATGCCCCTGCTCGGGATCTTGAACAACAACACCCTTCAACTCCGTTTCCGGGCCCGAGCGCATCTTTAGGTGCAATTTAACGCCCGCGCTTGCACGCAGATCCGCCATCGTTTGGACGCGGTGGGGTCGTTTGAGGGCGAAGAGTTCTAGAAATCTTTTGCCGACCAAATCCTCGCCGTCAAAGAGCTTGCGTAATGTTGGCCCCACATGACGAATATGTCCCGTCTCGCTTAGTCTGGTGTGCATCGGGCAAAGCGTATCGAGCATGGAGGTTTGTTGACTAAGATCCTTCATGAAACATGCGTCCCCAATTCAAAACTGCGCCCCTCGGCAAATTCGGTTTCAACAAGGGTGATTGCGATGGTTTCAAAGCCAGAATGGCTATCTTGATGCTCAAGCAGCACCAGCGCGCCATAATCATCTGCCATCGTGCGCAAAATCCCGATCATTACATGGCCGTACCCCTCGATCGTCGAATGGCAGGTGAGGGAATAGTTCCGCGACGTATGCTCGCGCAGTTCGATCTTAGGTAAATGTAGATCGGGAACGGCCAGACGGGCGCGACCCGGTAGGTCATCCAGAGAATGTAGAAAATCAACAAGGTTCACGCCGCCAAAGCGCAACAATCGGCGTACCGCCTCTGTATTGGGATGGGAGACCAGATAGGTCCCCAGATCCTCCAATATGTCTGCGCAGGGCCGATCCAAAACCTTATAGACAGCGCTTAGAACCTGGGGGGTTAGCTCATCTTCATAGGTGAGCATTGCCTCAAAGCCATCAAAGCTGAGCTGGGCGTGCTTTGCCACCTCGCTCCACTTTTGTTCGCCATAGCTATCGGTGACAAAGCCCTGAATGGCTCTGTTAATCAGACCATGCATACGATCTTTGCTCCTCTCAGTACGAGGGCAAATTGCAATGGTTCTGGTTAATGCAGTCCCAACAAATCAAATTGTTGGTATTATCTTAAATGTGTCTTTGGGAACTCAATGCGGGTTCAAACTGTCCAAAATAGCCTCTGCCGCCGCGCGCGGCGAGGAGGCGTTTAGGATTGGGCGTCCAACGACAATATGATCGGCGCCAGCGCTTAGGGCCTCTGCGGGGGTGGCAACGCGCTTTTGATCGCCCAAAGCGTCGCCGGAGGGGCGCACGCCGGGTGCAACGATCAGTTTGCCGGCCGCCTCGGGCAAGGCTCTAAGGGCGGCGGCTTCTTGAGGCGAGGCGATAACCCCATCCGCGCCCGCTTCAAACGCGCGCGCAGCGCGGGCGAGGACCAAGTCTGCGACGTCGCCTTTTTGGATCAACCCGGCGTCCAGATCTGCTCTGTCTAGAGACGTTAATATGGTCACGGCCAGGATATTTAGGCCGCTTCCCGCCGCGCCTTCTTGGGCTGCTCTGACGACATGCGGATCGCCATGGACTGTTAGAAAATCCAAATCAAATTGCGCCAGCCCGCGCACAGCAGCCTCGACCGTATGGCCGATGTCAAAGAGCTTCATGTCCAGGAAAATACGCTTGCCGTGGTCTTGTTTCAGCTCATTGGCCAGCGCCAGGCCGCCACCTGTTAACATGCCCAGCCCGATTTTATAAAACCCCACGCGCGGGCCAAGCAACTCGGCCATTTGCAGTCCAGCCAAAGCATTGGGCACGTCGAGGGCCACGATCAGACGGTCATCGGTCTTCATAAGGTTTTCTCCGGGATTTTTGCGGATCTATCGAAGCGCTTAGCGACCGGCAAGGAAATTCTACGCCATAGAGATTGCAGGTTGGGACATCTGAGAGATTAATCTTTGGTGCCCGTGCGGTGAAGAGGGCCTTGGGCTACCCCATATGCCAAGCGTAATTTTTCTTTTGCGGGTCTAAAAAATGAGGTTACTCAGAGAAATATCCGTGCCAATTTGCTGGGCAGTTTGCTTGGAGAATCTCTATGCCGCTTGATCTGACCCAAGGCCGCCTGACGCAGGCTCAAATTGACCGTTATTGGCAAGACGGGTTCTTGCACCCGATACGCGCACTTGCCCCCGAAGAGGCCGCCGCCGCCCGCGCCGAGATCGAGGGTATTGAGGCAAAGTGGCTCGACAATGGCCTGCCACAGCCGCTCGGCACTTATAAGCGGCTCAACAGCCATGTTGTGATGCAGATGGCGGCGCGGATCAGCCGAGATGCCCGCATTCTAGACGTGGTCGAAGGCGTGTTGGGGCCAGATATCATGCTCTACTCGGCAGAGTTCTTTATCAAAGAGCCAAAGACGCTGCATATCGTGTCCATGCATCAGGACCTCACCTATTGGGGGCTGGGTGCAATTGATGGGCTTGTAACCGCGTGGCTTGCGCTTTCGCCCGCGAGTGTGGCGTCGGGCTGTATGGACTTCGTCGCGAGCAGCCACAAGAATCCGATTCTGCCCCATACGGATACGTATGATGACAACAACTTGCTCAGCCGCGGGCAGGAGATTGAAGTGGATATCGCGCCCGAAGATCGCGTGCCGATTGAGCTCGCCCCAGGTGAGTTTTCACTGCATCACGGGCTGACAATTCATGGCTCAGGCCCAAACAGCTCGGACGATCGCCGGATTGGCCTGGTATTCCGTTATATCCGTCCAGATATGGCGCAAGAGGTCGGCGCAGACAAAGATTATGCGATGCTGGTGCGTGGAGAGGACCGTTATCACAATTTCAAGCGTGTGCCGGGGCCGACAGAGGATTTTGATCCCGCAGCCCTAGCGCTGCACGAAGAGATTCGCCGCGCGCAAGCGGCGGTGATGATGAAGGGGGCCAAGGGCGGCTCAACCGATGGGATGTATGATTGATGGACCGTGTGAGCTTTACGCAGATGAAGGACGGGACGAAGGAAGATTATGAATTCCTGACCGCCCACGAGATTGAATACACCAAAGGCACGGCGGAACGTCTACTCAATGCGCTGGTCAGTCTTGACGAAGGGCTTTCGGGCTATCAGATCACGCGGCTGGGGCATTCCTTGCAATCGGCGACACGGGCGCAGCGGGATGGGGCGGATATTGACTGGATCGTCTCAGCGCTACTGCACGACATTGGCGATATATTTGCGCCCTATAATCACGATGAATATGCGGCCAGCATTCTACGCCCTTTTGTCCGCGAGCAATGCACTTGGGTGGTTGAAAAGCATGGTGATTTTCAGATGATCTACTACGGTCATCATGTTGGCGGGAACCCGAACAAGCGCGATAGCTTTGCTGGGCATCCCTATTTCGACGATTGCGTGGAATTTTGCGAGCGTTGGGACCAGGCGAGCTTTGATCCCAGCTATGATATGCTCCCAATCGAGGTGTTTGCGCCGATGGTGCATGAGGTCTTTGCCCGCGCGCCCTATGATCCTGCTGTTATTCAACCGGGTGTACGTCTGCCGCTGGTCGCCTAAAGCGTCCGACTTTCTACCTGAGTCATCCCACTTCGAATATATCTTCCGCGCAACAGGCACTGCCCAGCCGCGCCGTTCCGCCCCTACGGGGCGGCGCGATTGCGCCTTCCCTCGGAACGGCGCTATCAAAGTACCGTCGGACACCTAAACGCAGCGGTCAATCCTCTGCGCGGCGCGCAACAGGCCCTTTCCCTCGCGCGGAGGGCAGGCTATCTGAGCGGTCAAACCGCTGAGATGGAATAGAGCCATGCCTTTGCCAAAGAGTTTCGATGCAACCGAAGCAGAACCGCGCCTCTATGCTGCGTGGGAGCAATCCGGCGCGTTCAAAGCCGGAGCGCATGCGCAAACGGGCGCGCCTGGCTATTGCGTGATGATCCCGCCGCCGAATGTGACCGGCAGCCTGCATATGGGCCACGCGTTTAACAACACGCTCCAAGACATTCTGGTGCGCTGGCATCGGATGCAAGGCCATGACACGCTCTGGCAGCCGGGCACGGATCACGCCGGGATTGCCACGCAGATGGTGACCGAGCGCGAAATGGCTGCAAATGGCGAAGAGCCGCGCGCCGTTATGGGCCGCGCGGCCTTTGAGCGTAGAGTTTGGCAACAAAAGATTGCCTCTCGTGGCACGATCATCGGCCAGCTCAAGCGGCTCGGTGCCTCCTGCGACTGGTC